>JADFFP010000301.1 GCA_022568115.1 Pseudomonadota bacterium
CGGCAAGTCGGTTTATGCCAAGAAACATTGCGAAGTCTCCGAAACTGAAGGTGAATATAAATATTGCCGGGGAAACATTTCATATTCTAAAGGAAGCTTACCAAAGGCGGGCAGTGCTTATATCAATTCTCGGGATTTCCTGGTTTTGGCTGTTGGGAGCGATGTTTCTGGCCCAGTTTCCCAATTTTTCAAAGGACGTCATTTTTGGCGCCGAATCGGTAGCTACTTTGTTCCTGTTTTCCTTATCTCTTGGAATTGGCATTGGCTCGCTGTTGTGCAACAAGGTCCTGAAAAGCCGTATTTCTGCGCGATTTTCCCCATGGGCGGCGCTGGTCATCGGAGTCTTTGCGATTGATATTTATTTTTCCAGCCAGGCCGCGGTCACAGGTGAGGCCGGGGCCCTTTTGTCCTTAAGCGAATTCTTGGCCTACCCGCAAAACTGGCGAGTGGTTCTGGACCTGGTTATGCTTGCTCTTGCCGGAGGCTTTTTTATTGTCCCCCTTTACACTATTCTGCAAACCAGAAGCCCGGATAAGGAATGCTCACGAATGATCGCCGCCAATAACGTCACCAACGCCTTCTTTATGGTGATCTCAGCGCTGGCGACGGTCGGGCTTTTCAGGCTTGGTTTTAGTGTTCTGGATATTTTTCTGGGGCTGGGTGTTGTCACCCTGGTGGTAGGGATTTTGTTTTACCTAAAACGCGGTTGGGAGGATGGGGAATAAATTCAGGTTTCAGGTTCAGACAGGCGTTTTCCCTCCAGAAACCGTATTACTGCGGCAATGGTTTTTCGCCTGTTGGCTAATGTAAAATGATCACTTCGGACAACCAGTCTATCATTATGGCCTTCCAGCCAAACCTCCTCTACGCCGACAACGCCATCGTCATCGCCCTCGATTACAGGGTTAATCCCCTTGCCCGGATTTGTTGTTCCTGCAATCAGTCCTGTGCGAACATTTAAGAGGGCTAAGGTTTTGGCATAGCTTTTGGTCAGTTGGTCGCGAACCTTCGGGGCGAAGATATCAAGGGCCTTCAACCGTTTGCTGAAATCAGCCATGGCGGCGCCCTGATTGGGGGTGCCAATGAAAATGAGGCCCGTTAACTCAATTCTTTGCCGCCAGGGGGCGTTCATTTCCAACGCTTTTCGAATTACAAGGCCTCCTTGGCTGTGGCCGATCAGAGTGATTTCCTTTACCCTCTCAAGGGTGTTGAGAAAATTAACTAAATCCCGGGCCTGACTCTCAAGCGTTCCCTTCAGGCTTGGATAATTATAGGCATCTGCAAAATAACCCCTCTTCACCAAGGCCCGTTTCATAAAGAAGAACGTTTCCCTCCCCCCGGCCATTCCGTGGACCATCAGAACCAGATGAGCATCCGGATTGGAAAGTCTGAATGATTTTTTAAGGCGAGTAAAAACGGCTAGGCAGGCCTTATATGCCCCCCACGCATAACGGATATTCTTTGGGTTCAATAGCCTGTGGTGTTTCATCAAAATGTTTTTTTGAATGCGCCAGCCGGCAAAAAAATAAACATCCAACCACAACTGCTGCCCACCCAGAGTGGGGAAGCGGTTGTTGGGAAGGGTTTTGTGTGCCATGCTTTAACGATTTTGGAGGACTGAAAAGAAAAAAAGAAGGGCCGGCCTTTAATTCAGCACCCAAATCTCCCCGTTTAGGATGGTCGCAAATGAAACCCAGAGAGCATATGGATAAAGAAGATAGGATGCCATCTGGTCAATACGGCGAAAGGCGTAAATCGTTCCAATTATAGCGAACAGCATAAGAATGATGACCATAAAGGAAAGGCCAATGTCACGAATCCTGAAAAAAACAAAAGGCCAGGCGGCGTTAAGGGCAAGTTGGATAAAAAAAAGCGAGAAAACTCTCTTTTGTTCGGAGATTCTAACCATCATCCACAGTCGCCAGCCGGAAAACGCCATAGTTGTGTAAAGCAGTGTCCACACCGGGCGGAACAATTGGCCATCCGGGGTAAAAACGGGCTTGACCAAATCATTGTACCAGCCCATCAGGCTTGGCGCTGATGCAATATCGCCTGCCACCGAGGCACTGT
>JADFFP010000302.1 GCA_022568115.1 Pseudomonadota bacterium
GCCGCGCTGGTGGACAGACGGGGGATTGCCGTCCTGATCGAGGTGCGAAATAAGCGCTTGCCTGACCTCGGGGCGCAGCACCCCGGTGGCGTTGAAATCAAGATAAATGCTTTTTTTCATGGCAAACAGATACGCTTATCTCCCGGCCTTTTCAATGGCCTGGCAAAAACTCTTGCACTGGGGGGGCAAACCCCTTTATAGATGCCGGGCCGCGCAACCAACCAACGTCTTTAAGAGAATTTATGCCAGAAATTATTTTTAACGGACCGGAAGGCAGGCTGGAAGGCCGTTATCACGCCGGCAAGGAACCCAATGCGCCGACCGCGCTGATCCTGCACCCGCACCCCCAGTTCGGCGGCACCATGAACAACAAGGTGGTCTATAACCTGTTCCATATCTACGCCCGGCGTGGTTTTGCGGTGCTCCGGTTTAATTTCAGAGGGGTCGGGCGCAGCCAGGGAGCCTTTGACGACGGCATTGGCGAGTTATCAGACGCCGCTTCCGCGCTCGATTATTTGCAATCCATGAACCCCAACGCCTCGAGCTGCTGGATCGCCGGCTTTTCTTTCGGCGCCTGGATCGGCATGCAGCTGCTGATGCGGCGGCCGGAAATCCGGGGTTTTATCTCGGTCGCCCCGCCCGCCGACAAGTATGATTTTTCGTTCCTCGCCCCGTGCCCCTCCTCGGGCCTGATTGTCCAGGGCGGATCGGATGAGATCGTCGCGCCGGCCGCTTCCGAAACCCTGGCCGAGGAGCTGCAGGCCAAGCGCGCGATCACCATCGATTACGAGCTGATCAAGGGCGGCGACCACTTTTTCACCAACAAGCTGGAGGAAATGGTGGCGACGGTTGAAAAATACCTCGACAAGAGATTTTCGGAGTAAAATCAGGCGGTTTTAAACAAAACACCACCGCTCACTGGTTCCTTCACACCTGTTGTTGAAGGCAGGCTTAGGGGCAGTCCCAAAACCGATCTGACCGCGAGGAAGGCGAACGCCTCGGCCTCGATGGCGTCGCCGTCAAGGCCATAGTTCTCGATTGGCACCACTGGAACACGGAGAATTTTCGCCAGCTGATCCATCATAAAGGCATTCTTGCGGCCGCCGCCGGTGACGATCCAGGTTCCGGCAGTGGACGGGAAATGCGCGGCGGCCTTGATAATCGCGCCGACGGTAAAAGCAGTCAGGGTCGCGGCGCCGTCTTCGATGCTCAACCCCTCGAGGTTCTCTGCGGGAAAGGCGTTGCGGTCGAGCGATTTCGGCGGGCGGGCGCTGAAGTAGGGATGGTTGATCCAGGCGCTCAAGATTTCTTCATCCAGTTCACCCGAGGCCGCCAGCTGGCCGCCTTCATCAAAAGGTTTTCCAGTTTTCTCCAGCACCCAATCGTCCAGCAGCGCGTTGCCGGGGCCGGTGTCGAAGGCCAGCAGCTGATCCCCCGACATCCAGGTAACGTTGGCGACGCCGCCGATATTCAGCACCGCGACTGGATAATTTTTGCTCATGCCTTGAAACAGCGCCTGATGGTAAAGCGACGCCAGCGGCGCCCCCTGCCCGCCATTTTTAACATCGTTTGATCTGAAATCGCTGACCACGTCGATGCCGACGAGCCTCGCCAGCATCGCCCCATCGCCAAGCTGCCAGGTGATGCCTTGATCCGGCGCGTGAAGGACCGTCTGGCCGTGAAAGCCGACCAGGTCAACATCGGAAGCCGCCATGCTGTTTTCCTGCAAACATTCCTGCACCGCATAGGCGTGAACCCCGGTCAGTTCCTGCTCCAGACCGGTGAAAAACTTGCCCCCGACCTTTTTCCCGGCCGATCCCGCGCGGGCCAGGGCTTGTTTCAGCTGGTCCCTGAAATCCTCACTGTACGGGATATGAACAAAGGCGCCGCGGCGGCTGACGGTCTCGCCGTCGCTGACCACCAGGGCGGCATCGATGCCGTCCAGCGAGGTGCCGCTCATCAGGCCGATGACTGTTTTTTGCTTGCTCATGATTGCACTTGTGAAGGTCGGTTATTTTGGAGCGGCTGACAAGAGCGAATTATGGGCTTAACGAACGGGCATTTA
>JADFFP010000045.1:0-7125 GCA_022568115.1 Pseudomonadota bacterium
AGCATAGGCCACGTCGCCGAAAATGGTATAATTCTGGGCCCAGCTGATGACCGTGCGGGGCGACATAACGGTCGAGATTTCACCGGCCATGAACCCGTCCCGGGTCAGGTCCGCGACCCGCACCATATTGGAGACCAGCTCCCTGCCTTGCTTGGTTTTATAGACGGGTTCCTTCGACAGCACGATCTTCACCTCGGTATCATGCTCCAGGTAATTGAGCGTGGAGATGATGTTCCAGCGGTCCAGCTGGCCCTGGTTGATCTGCTGGGTGCCGTGATAAAGCCCGGTAATATCGCCCAGGCCGATGGTATTGGCGGTGGCGAACAGGCGAAAGGCCGGGTGCGGGTGGATCACGCGGTTCTGGTCCAGCAGGGTCATTTTGCCCTCGGCCTCGAGAATCCGCTGGATCACGAACATGACGTCCGGGCGGCCGACGTCGTATTCGTCAAACACCAGCGCGCACGGGTGCTGCAGCGCCCACGGCAGGATCCCTTCCTTGAAAGTCGTCACCTGCTGACCGTCTTTCAGGATAATCGCATCCTTGCCGATCAGGTCGATGCGGCTGATGTGGCTATCGAGGTTAATGCGGATGCACGGCCAGTTAAGTCTGGCCGCCACCTGTTCGATATGGGTCGACTTGCCGGTGCCGTGATAGCCCTGGATCAAGACCCGCCGGTTATAGGTAAACCCGGCCAGGATCGCCCTGGTGGTGTCGGGATCGAAGACATAAGCCTCATCAATTTCAGGAACGTGTTCGGTGATCTTGGAGAACGCCGGGACTTCAAAATCACAGTCAATGCCGAACACCTCGCCGGCCCTGACCTTCAAATCGGGCAGGTTCAAATCCGTGATGGGCTTAATAACTTCGATTTTCACTTTTTTATCCATTTTCAAACCGATTCCTCTTACTATATAGGGAAACACCTAGTTTGAACAACCAAACAGGTAACCTTGAGCCAATTTATCATGCGCGTCGCAGATATCATAACCGCGAAACTTCGGGAAGCTTTTTCTCCCGATCAGCTTGAGGTTATCGATGAAAGCGAGCAGCACCGCGGCCACGGCGGCTGGCGCGAGGGCGGCGAGACCCATTTTCATGTGGTGATGCGGACCAAAGCCTTTGACGGTAGATCCCGTCTCGCGGCCCAGCGCGCGGTCAACAAAGTACTGGCGGAAGAACTCGCCGGCCCGGTCCACGCCCTGACCATGGATGTCCGGGGGGGGGGGGATTAAAATTTAGGGTTTGTTTGGCTGATACCGGAACCTGACCTCGTAATCCAGACACTGGGCGCCGCCAACTTGCTTGCTGTTGACACAAACCCCGCCAACCGTCGCATCACAGCTGTAAACTTGACCAGCGGCCTGCCAGGGTTGACCATCCAGGGTACGGCATTGAATACCTAACGGGTTGGGATCAATTATGCCAGCCGCCACGAAATCCTTCACGGTTTCATAATCTCCTTTCCCTGAGGGGTTGTCACGGTCCAACCAATCTGTCCAAGGCTCTGTGGCATTGGCCCCTTGGCCTTGGGCTCCTTTGTCTTTTTTCTTGCCCTCCTCCTGGGCGATTGATATGGAAGACAGACCCATCACTGTGGCAAGCCCTATTGCCAATGAAATTTTTGTTAACTTGTTCATAAATGCTCTCCTGATTTTATGACGGTGGGAACGCATTATACAATAAAAACTGTCGGTTGTTCAAATTAGGAGAAAATAACGCTTATTTGGTGACGGGTTTTCCGGCCCGCGTCATCTTGACCTTTATTCCCGCCTTTGAGCTGACGACCCAAGGATTTGGAAAATTGGGTCCAAATAAAATTACGCGTTTATCCCCTTGACGTATGTGGTAACAATCCCTATATATAAGGTATAGGAGATTGAAATGACTTACAGCGTTCTTAAATTCATGAAACAGTTCCCGGACGATGATGCCTGCCTTGAGCATCTTTTCAAAGAACGGTTTGGCAAAAATCCTCATTGTCCTAAATGCGGCGAGGTTGGCAAATTCAGGAAGCTTTCCAAACTTCCGGCCTACACCTGTAACTGCGGCCACCATATTCATCCGATGGTTGGCACCCCCTTTGAGCGTTCTTCCACTCCCTTGCAGAAGTGGTTTTACGCCATGTACCTGTTTACCACGTCCCGGCATGGTGTTCCTGCCAAGGAATTGCAACGCCAACTTGGTGTGACCTACAAGACGGCTTGGCGCACTGGCCATGAAATCCGCAAGTACATGGCCCAGGTTGACGGCGACGATGGGCTTTCTGGCCACGTCGAGATTGATGAAACCTATATCGGCGGCAAACACCCTGGCAAGCGGGGACGCGGGGCTGGTGGTAAAACCGTAGTCATGGGAATGCTTGAAAGAGACGGCGATATTATCACCCGTATTATTCCCAATGCTTCCCGTAACAGCCTTGAGGGGCATATTATTAATTCCGTTGAAAAAGGCTCCAGGATCAGCACCGATGAATGGCTTGGCTATAACAGGCTTGAGGAAGCTGGCTACGTCCATAAGACGGTTGAACACGGCTCGAAGGAATGGGTCAATGGTGAAACCCACGTCAACGGGCTTGAGGGCTTCTGGGGCCAGTTGAAACGCTCTATTCGCGGCACTCATATCCATGTCTCCCCGAAGCACTTGGCCAAGTATCTTGGCGAGTTTGAATACCGGTACAATATGCGGAAAACTCCTGAAATCATGTTTGACCGCCTTCTGGCTTCTTTTTAGCCATTGCCTGAAACAACCGGTCAAACAGCTTTTTGTCACCTTTGGAAGGATGCTCTTTGCAGAAACGATCCAGCTTTTTTTGTTTTCGCGCCTCTTCAAGACTTATGTGTTTACCTGTGGACATTTAATCAGTATTCCTTGGGTTTAGTGCCGACATGTAGATTATCTTCAATCTCCGCATCTTCGATATTACCATCTGCATCAATAAACTTGTCCACCCCGAAAGCCTTGTTACCCGTAATTTTTGCTCCCTTGAGGTCTCCCCTAACCCTGATAAATGTTGATCCAGTTGGTTTTTTTTCATGTGTTTGTGCTGTTTCCAAAGCGAGCCAGCCAAGCGCTTGTTTCCTGTCCATTTTAAGGTTAATGAAGCCCTTTTCTTCGAGCGCGCGGGGGTTGTTAGTAAGGGTTTCCAAATTTTTCTTACTCTTCAAAAGCGGAAGGACATGAATTTCAAAATTTTCCCAATGTGTGTTTGGAATGCTAATTAGGGTTTCCTTTTTCTTAAGACTGTCAAAATCATTGCGATCACGACACCCCCATATTTCCAAAGTTTGATCATAGCCCGCTTGCTTTATCTTCCTTGCAAAGACGTCAGCCTCAAACCCTTTTTTTTGTGCTTCTTTCCAAAAATCTAGCAAGGAAATTTGATCCATTTCTGGTATGGGTATCAATTCTAATGGTGGGCCGTATTTGCTAGATGGTCGTAGTGATCGCCCACGTCTCCAGTCAACAAACCACCAAATAGCGGAACCAAGTATAAGAACAACTCCTATGATAAAGCCCCAATTATCAGCGGCTTGGGTGTTTATCGTCTGAGCAAACTTTTCCAACCCGGCTAGACTAGCCCAATCCGAAAGATTGGAAACAGCCTCACCCGGGCCTATCCCTGACGCAAAGGCTAACAACGCCCCAGCTCCCAAAATAATTCTTCTAATCCATTTCCACATACCCAAGAATATGCCCCCAAACCCCCAAAAGAGTCAACACATACGTTTAGGGGATATAGGCGTAAAATTAATTCTTCTTCGATTTCTTCTTAACTTTGGTGATCTTGATTTTGGTGATCTGGTTCTTGCGCCGCTGTTTGACCTCGAATTCCAGGCCCTTGAAGCTAAATTTTTGCCCCACAAAGGGAATGATCTCGGCCACATGGATGACCAGGCCGGCAATCGTCGCCGCCTCTTCATCGGGCAGGTCCCAGCCGTATTTCCGGTTCAGGTCGCGGATCGTCATCTCCCCGCTGACCAGAACCCCGCCGCCTTTCAGGCGTTTGCTTGCGGCGCCTTTTTGGTCATGCTCGTCGCGGATATCGCCGACAATCTCCTCCAGGATGTCCTCGAGGGTAATCAGGCCCATCAGCACCCCGTATTCATCCACCACCAGCGCAAAATGGACCCGCCGCTTTAAAAAGGCGTCCAGCTGCTCTCGCAAGGTAGTGGTTTCCGGGACGAACCAGGGTTTGGTCATAATCTTGTTTATGCTCAGCGCAGCGGTTTCCCGCTCCCCTTTCCGGATTGCTATCAAGATATCCTTGGTATGCAAAACCCCGACAATGTTTTCCCGGTGGCCCTGATAAAGCGGGTAGCGGGAATAGGCCTTGGCCACCGCCTGGCCGATAATCGCATCCGGCGTATCTTCAAAGTTCAGCATGACCATGTTTTTGCGGTGGATCATGATCTCTTCGACCAAAATCTCATCGAGGTCGAGGATGCTTTCCAGCATATCCTTATGGGTTTTAAATATCCGCCCCTCTTCGAGCTGGACATCAAAGGCGCCGCGCAGCTCCTCCTGGCCGGAGAGCACGTACTCTACATTCGAGGTGTCGATGCCGAACGCTTTAAGGGTGACGCGCACGATGTTTTGCACCACCACCACGATGGGGCTGAAAATCCGGATAAAGAAATTAATCAGCGGGGCCACCGAAAGCGCCATTTTATCCGGATTCGAAATGGCGTAGGTTTTGGGCAGGACCTCGGCGAACACCAGCACCAGGGTGGTCATAACCACGGTGGCGATAGCGACCCCCTGATCGCCGAAGATCGAGATCAAAAGCCCGGTGGCCAGCGCCGAAGCCAGAATGTTGACGAGATTGTTACCCAAAAGGATCCCACCGATCAGCCGTTCCTTGTCCTCCAGCAGTTTTTCCACCAGCCGCGCGCTTTTTTTGCCGCCACTAGCCATGCGCTTGACCCGGGCCTTGGAAGAGGCCGTCAGCGCCGTCTCCGAGCCCGAGAAAAAGGCGGAAATGACCAGCAGCACGAAAATTGCGATCAGGGAAATGATTTGAAATGTGGTCATCGATCCATCTAAATGTTCAGGGCCTGGAAAAACCGCTCAAGGATTTCAGGGTCGGTTATTTCTTTTGTATATATATCACCAAACCCTCTGGGGACAATCAGCCGGATCAAACCGCCCCGTATTTTCTTATCTTGGCGCATAAAGGCCAGCAGATCTTGCCCTTTAGCTTTTATGCTGCTCCCTTCTAAAATGATTGGCAGTCCGGCCTTTTCAAGCAGGGCGCGAAGCCGCCCGAAATCCCTGACGACATCATGGCCGTCAAAGCTGGCAAATTCAAAAGCCATACACAGCCCGGCCGCCACCGCCTCACCGTGCAATAATGTCTCATCATAAACAGCTGCCGCTTCAAACGCATGGCCAAAGGTATGACCCAGGTTCAACAGCAGGCGCCGGTCCCTTTCAAACTCATCGCATTCGACAATCCCGGCTTTGACCTTGATGCTGCGGGTGATGGTTTCAACCAGGGTTTTTTCATCCCCGGCAAAAAAATCATCCACGGATTTTTCCAGGTAAGAAAAATACTCATCGCCGGCCAGGACGGCGTGCTTGATAACCTCGGCATAACCGGCGCTGAGTTCCCTCCGGGGCAAGGTGGCCAGCATTGAGATATCGGCCAGCACCAGCATTGGGGCATGGATGGCGCCAACCAGGTTTTTACCCTCGGGCGTGTTAATGGCGGTCTTGCCGCCGATTGAGCTGTCAGCTTGCGCCAGCAGCGTGGTCGGGGCCATCACCAGCCTCAGGCCACGCCGGGTCAGGCTGGCCGCCAGCCCGGCCAGGTCGCCCACCACCCCGCCGCCGAGAGCAATCACAAGATCTTCCTTGTCCAGGCGGTTTTTTAAAAGCTCCCGGCAAACCTCCTCAAGCCGGGCAAAGGACTTGGATTTCTCCCCGGGCGGGACGATTATGGCATGCACCTCAAACCCGGCATTGGCCAGCGAGGCGCTGAGCCGTTCCAGGTAAAGCGCGGCGACAGTTTGATCACTGATGACAGCCGCTTTGAGCGGGATGGTCCGCCCGGCCAGGATGGCTCCGGCCTGGTCCAGCAGTCCCGGGCCCAAGAGTACCGGATATCCGCCGGTTTTTGATTTGATATGAAATTCAGCCGTCATCCTTAATCCCGTTTTATTCCGGCCGCCTTGATAATGTTCTCAATGATTGTCTCCACCGGGGCGCCATCGCTGGCAACTTGAAAATCAGCTTGGACATAACCGGGCATGCGCACCCGGTAGAGCGCCATAAATTTTTCGCGTGCCCCGGCGCCTTTCAGCAGCGGTCTGATTCCACCCTTTTGCGCCCGTTGAAAAAAAACATCTCCCGCTCCGGAAAGCCAGATTGAAAGCGCCTTTTGTTTTACAAAAGCCCGGGTCTGCTGATCCTGAAACGCCCCGCCGCCAGCGGCAATCACAGAATGAGCGGCGCCCAGCAGTGTTCTCAAAACCCCTACCTCCCGCCTTCGGAAAGCGGCTTCACCGTCGCTTTTAAACATTTCGGTTATGGTTTTCCCGGCGGTTTTCTCGATTTCCCGGTCACTGTCGAAAAATCTGCGCTTCAAGGCAGCCGCCAGGCCCCGGCCGATAGTGGTCTTGCCGCATCCCATCATGCCAACCAGAATTATGGGTTTATCGCTGAGGATCATGATGCTTTCATAAAGGTATAGTTCGTGCTTTAAGCTGGTTAAACAAGTTATTTCGGGTTAACACTTCAAACTTCCGCCACATTGTCATAAAAAACTGTAAACAATGAATCGGAACAAGCGACCAGAGAACATTATAGGGCCCAAAACATGAAAAAATACATTATTATTGGAATTGCCGCAGTGTTTGGGATCGGGTTTTTGGCGCTTTTGACAATCGATATCCCGGCCCCGAGCGAGGATGTGGAAAGAGTAATCCCGGATGAAGAATTTCCACAGTAAGGTCGCCGCCTTCCTGTTTTCTGTTTTATTTCTTGGCCTGGCAGAATCCGCCCCCGGCCAGGAACAGGACCCAGCCGTGGAAGAGCAAGGACGCCAGGGTTTTTACCTGACCCTTCAGGGCCGGGACCTTACCGTGCGTGACGTCGATGCCGCAAAAAGTACAGGAGTACGGGCA
>JADFFP010000045.1:7135-8272 GCA_022568115.1 Pseudomonadota bacterium
ATAGCTGAGGAAGGACCGTTTCAACCCGCCACCGGAGGACCCCTTGAAATCGGGCCCAATCCCTATCTGGACCGTGAAACATTCAAGGGCAGAAGTTTCAGGCTGGTGCGGCAGGAAGAAGAGCTGAGCCTCGGGAAAGAGAAAACCACGGAGGTTGAGCAAACCGAACTGAACCCCCTGAACCTTGACGCGATCGGCCTCTTGGCCGCCGGTGGGACCGGTTATCCGATTGATTTGTGGCAAGGATCAGATGTCCGGGAGCTGCTGGTGCTGATATCTGCCTTGCCCGGTGGCACATCATCGCCCACCGCCAACGCCATCAAGCGCAAGCTGCTCCTTAGTTCGGCCCCGTTCCCGATCACCCCGGAAAGCGGGATTGAGATTGAGGATTTGCTGTTCCAGCGCCTCGCCCAGCTATACCGGGCCGGGGACCTGGCGTCCCTCTTGAGCCTGTTCGAGCAGATCCCGGCGGAGCAAGTGTCAATCGTGCAGGCATTGGCGTCGTCACAATCGAGCGGATCGTTGATGCAGGCGCCTCCGGAACAACTGTCCGTGGTGCAGGCATCTCCGTCATTGCAACTTATTTGGAAGTTGAAGCAGGTTCCGCTGTTGCACAGATCCGTGGTGCACGCATTGAAATCGTCGCAGTCACTGTTGGCCGTGCAGCCATCCGACTCGCAGATGCCGTTCACGCACGACTCACCAGCCGGGCAGACGATCGGATCGTTGACGCACCCGTTGGCGGGGTTGCAACTGTCCACCGTGCAGACATTTGAGTCATTGCAGTTGATCGCCAGGTTCCAGCACGTGCCGCTGCTACAAATGTCCGTGGTGCAGGCATTCGAATCGTGTGTGTGCTGCACCCGCGTGCGCAAGAAAGAGGGGCAAGGCCGCCGAAGAGCGGCCTTGCCCCGAATCATCAGTGAATCCGTTCTCTTACTGCTTCCGAACGCCGTTCAGCCGCGACCTGCTCAGCCGCAGGACGAGAATACTGACGAGCACCAAGGCCAGCATCGAGAAGCCCAACATGCCGCAAGCCGCGCTGCCGCTCGTGTTCTCGCCCGTCGAGACATCCTGTTTACCGCCGGCCGGTTCGGGATTGGAGGTCCGGGGGGCACCGGAACCCGGCGCCAGACA
>JADFFP010000303.1 GCA_022568115.1 Pseudomonadota bacterium
TACAGTTTTTTGGTACTTTAAATGACCATCTAGGAATTTTAAGAAAACCAGGATTCCATAAGACATGCTTCTGGCATTTGGGGCATCGGATTTTGGGATGAAAAATAAAATAAACATTTGCAATAACTATTAAAAGTACCCCAAAAAACATAAATTTAGGGAAAGAAGTAATAACTATCATGGTAATTATTACCAAAACCACCGAAACGGCAAGGAGTTTATTTGCCACTTTTTGAAAATCAGTCATACCTAGTCCTTAAAATAACTAAATCACTTTTACCTAATCCTGAAACGGGTCGTGAATCAGGATCGTGTCCTCGCGCTCCGGGCTGGTGGAGATCATTGCGATCGGGGCTTCGATCAGCTCTTCGATGCGCCGGATGTATTTGACGGCGTTTGCCGGAAGCTCCTTCCACGAGCGGGCGCCGCGGGTGCTTTCCTTCCAGCCGGGCAGTTCCTGATAAACAGGTTTGAGGGCTTTTTGCTTGGCCGAGGTGGCCGGGAAATAGTCTAGGGCGCTGCCGTTCAGGTCATAGCCGACACAAACCTTGATGACATCGAAACCATCCAGCACGTCCAGTTTTGTCAGCGCGATCCCCTGGATGCCGCTGATCTTGACCGCTTGGGCGACCATCACCGCATCGAACCAGCCGCAGCGCCGGCCGCGGCCGGTGACGGTGCCGAACTCATGCCCGCGCTCGCCCAGCCTTTGGCCGATCTCATCCGTAAGTTCGGTCGGGAACGGCCCTTCACCAACCCTGGTCGTGTAGGCCTTGGTGATGCCTAGGACATAATCGAGGCTGCCGGGCCCGATCCCCGAACCCGCCGCCGCCTGCCCCGCCGCGGTGTGCGAGGAGGTCACATACGGGTAAGTGCCGTGGTCAACATCCAGCATCAGCCCTTGCGCCCCTTCGAACAGGATCCGTTTTCCGTTCCGTTTCAGCTCATCCAGGGTTTTCCACACCGGCCCCATGAACGGCAAAACCTTGGGCGCGATTTCCTTCAGGTCTTTAACCAGTTTTTCCCGGTCAACCGGCGCCTCGCCAATCCCGGCCCTGAGCGCATTGTGGTAGCCAAGCAGCGCATCCAGCCTCTGGCTCAGTCCCTCATCATCCTCCAGGTCGCACAGGCGCACCGCCCGCCGTCCCACCTTGTCCTCATAGGCCGGGCCGATGCCGCGCCGGGTGGTGCCAATCTTGGCCCCCTTGGCGGCGTCTTCGCGGAGGCCATCGAGCTCACTGTGAACCGGCAGGATCAGGGTCGTGTTGGCGGCGATCTGCAGGTTGCCGGGGGTCACTTCGACGCCCTGTTTCTTCAATCTGGCGATCTCATCGACCAGCGCCCAGGGGTCCAGCACCACGCCGTTGCCGATCAGCGATTTCTTGGATTTCCGGACGATCCCCGAGGGCAGCAGCGAGAGCTTGAAGGTGACGCCGTCGATCACCAGGGTATGGCCGGCGTTATGGCCGCCCTGGAAGCGCACCACGACATCGGCGCGCTTCGACAGCCAGTCGACGATCTTGCCTTTTCCCTCGTCACCCCATTGCGAGCCGACGACCACCACATTGGCCATGAGTTTTTCTCCCAATCTATTACTTATTAAAACTTTTTAGACCAGAAAACCATATCAAAACTGGAGCGATTTGACGGTTCTTACATGTTCCAGATGCGAGACCTTGTCAACTACCTCAGGGGCAATCGCCTCATCGACCGAGACCAGGGCGATCGCAGTTTTACGCTCCTTGTCGCGGCCCAGGTTAAAGGTGCCGATGTTGACCCCGCTTTCCCCCAGTGCGGTCCCCAGCGCGCCGATAAAGCCCGGTTTGTCTTCATTCGTGATATACAGCATGTGCCCGGTCAGCTCGGCCTCGATCTCGACCCCGTGGACCGAGACAATCCGGGGCCTGGTGTTGGCGAACAGGGTTCCGGCGATCGAGCGTACCCCCTTATCGGTCTCGATCACCAAGCGCAGCAGGGTGTGATAGTCTCCTTCGCGGTCGTGGATCAGCTCGGAAATGTCAATATTGCGCTCTTTCGCGCCC
>JADFFP010000304.1 GCA_022568115.1 Pseudomonadota bacterium
ACCATCTGGTGCAGTTGGCGCTGGATGAAGAAGCCCAGGTGATCGCCGCCGGTATGCAGGATTACCCCACCGGCGTTATCCAGATTACGGCTCCGGCCAGCATGGAGCCCCATTTAACAGTGGCCGCGGCCGACTTTATGGCGCGCTGGCCGGGGGTTGAGTTTATTTTCTCGTACACCGACCAGCTCATCGATTTGGTCAAGGAAGGGCTTGATATGGCAGTAAGGATCGGCAGGTTGGCCGATTCCAGCCTCAAAGCGCGCAAGATTGGGCAAACAAAAAGGTTTATTTGCGCCAACCCTATTTACTTGCAAAAATTTGGAACCCCGGAACGGGCGGAGGACCTGGAAGACTTGTGCTGCCTGACCTTCCGCGCATCGCCCGGGCCCAACATCTGGCAATTCAGGCGGGGTGAGGAGACCGTCGATATCAGGGCTGAAGGGCGTTTTCGAGCAAATTCCGGCGTCGCCCTGCTCCACGCCGCCCGGCTTGGGCTGGGCATCATCCTGGTGCCGGAATGGCTGGCCGGGCCGGACATCAAAAAGGGAAACCTGGTCCCGATTTTGGAAAAAGAAACCTTGAACCCGGCAACCACGCCGATTTACGTGGTCCACGCCTATGAAAAGTTTGTGCCGCCAAAAGTCCGGGTGTTTGGCGATTTTCTGGCGGAGCGCTTCAAGGGGGACTACGACTGGTCCAAAACCCCTTAGCATCCCCTTAAGGCTTTCCGCTCACCACTTGTTTGATCTTTTGCTTCAAGGCTTCGCCCCGGGCGGACAGCACCACCTCTTTTTTCAGCGCGCCCTTCTCGCGGGTGCGCACCAGACCGGCGCCGCGCAGGCCTTCAAACTCCCAGGCCGACAGCTCGGCAACATGGCGCATCACCCGGACTTGAGGAATTTCCAGCTCGCGCGAGAGCATTTTCAGCGACATGCTGTCCTCCCGGGCGACCACCATAAAGATCCCGAAGGCCTCCGGTGACAGGCCCGGCGCTTCCCTTTGCACCAGGGCGGCGATCGCATCCAGCCGTTTGTTCACGAGGATTTCCTGATAATGACGGGAATGGATTTGGAGGCCGGGGTTTTGGAGCGCCGATCATAGCCATTCGCCTACTAGGAACGTTTCCAATTTATCCAGTGTGGTAGTTGTGAGAAACCGTTCTCCGTCAGGAAATATAAGGTATTCACCAGGCGCAGAAGACCGAATCATACAAGCAATACCGCCGGGGCGACAACGCCTGGTGGAGCCGCATGACCGGCGATGGGAAGCGGTGTCGGAAGAATTAAGTCGCGCCAACTTTCCAATCGGCGGCCCCGGGGATGAACCTGGGGGCCTTTAAGATCGCCATCGCCTTCAGCCGTTCTTACATCCGGTGCACATACGTTGAGGCCCATGGCATAATGCACTTAGACAGTTACAGGAGGTAATGCGAAATGGGCGTAATTCGTTTTTATGAAGGCCCGGAAGCCACCCAACATTATATCGGCAAACTTTCCAGCGACCTCTCTCAAACCTACGACCTGAGCCTGGTGAGCGCTCCGATACCCAACGAGGAGGCGCTGTCATGCACGTTGATCGAAGTGCAGCCTGGCACCAAGATCAAGCTATTCAACTCCCACAGACCCAGCGAGGACGAAGGATACACGGAAATAATCGTCCGGTCTTACGTGGAAAACAAGTGCGTCCCGTATTTCAACGTCGGCTCCTCGGACGAACAAGTTGAGGTGAAAATACACAAAGGGAAAGGTGAACCCGGTAAGGTCTCTCGGATCGAGGTCCATAGTAACTGAGCTACCGCAAAACACGAAAGCCATTTAAAACCGTAGGCTGTCAGCCATTAAGCATAGCTCGTCATTACTCTACCTTTGGCTAAGGCCCAATGCCTGTTCCAATTCGGCCAGACGCGCCTGGAGGGCCGCGTTTCGCTGTTCCAGGGCCTGAATGGCTATCATCATTATCCCGGCCATGTCTCCGCTGTTGATCGTGGTGTCGGTCCCTAACGTGCCGAAGCCATCATCGCCG
>JADFFP010000305.1 GCA_022568115.1 Pseudomonadota bacterium
GGTCGGCTCGTATCTTCCTCAAATTCTTGGCGTTTGTCATACGCAGGGTGATCTTTTCCCCAATCAGGCGGCGGATCAGGTTGGTAAGGTCGGAAAGGATATCGGTCACATCCAGCACCTTGGGGTGGAGCGCCTGGCGCCGCGAAAAGGCCAACAGCTGGCGGATCAAATCGGCCGCCCGGTTGGCGTTCTGTTTGATCTGGATCAGGTCGGCGAACGACTGGTCGCCAGCCTTGTGGCGCATCAAAAGAAGGTCGCAAAAACCGAGGATGGCGGTCAGCAGGTTGTTAAAGTCGTGCGCGACCCCGCCGGCCAGCTGGCCCACGGCTTGCATTTTTTGCGCCTGGACGAATTGCAGTTCAAGCCGTTTGGTCTCCGAGGTGTCGATCAGGTAGAGGATTCCGAGGCGCCGGTTGCCCCCCTGCAAGGGGCTGAAAAAGATCTGGATGACATCCTTGCCGGCAGCGTCAAAGAAAAATTCCAGCGGGGTTTGCAGATCCCTCCCCTGCTTCGCCGCCTTGACCTTTTGCTCCAGCGGGGCCTTGGTTTGTTTGGGCATAAAATCTGTCAGGATATCGCCTTTTAAGAGCTGTTTTTTGTTGTATTTGCCAAACAGGTCGAAACACGCCCGGTTGAGCTGTTCAACCCTGAAATCAAGGGTATCGACCACCGCGATGGCGATCGGCGCATCGGCAACATACTCGGCGAACTCTTTTGATCCGACCGGGGCGGCCTCGGCGCCCTCCTCGCCCAATTTCTGCACCAGGGCAAAGTGAAACTCGCTCTTCTCGTCCTCGGCCCCGGGGATATCGAGCCAGTCAACCGTCAGGTTTTTAGCGCGCAGCAGCTTGGCCGAAAAAACCTCTTCGGCGTCCTTGTTGTGGATCGCCTTGGGCTTGACTCCCAGCAATTCGGTGGCGAACGGATTGGCATAGCGGATTTTTTTATTCTTGCCGGTAATAACCAGTCCCAGGCTGAAACGGTCAAGCAGCGCCTGAAAGTGGTCTTCCATGTTGCCGATCGCCGCCAGCGGGGTGGCCGAAACCCCGGCCTGGGCAAACGTCCACATGATAAAGGGGCCTTGCGGGCGGACCGTGATCAGCGGGCTTTTCTGGTCCTTGTCTCCCTGCACCCTGAGGCTGGCGGAGTTGCCCTCCAGGCTGGCTTTCAGAAGCGTCCGGATGGTTTCCCCATAGATCCGGTCAAACAGCAGTTTCTTGATTGAGGGGGACCTTCCCTTGAAAAAATCCCGGTATTTTTTGTTGGCCGACAGCAGCCGCCCTTCCTGGTCGCTGAGAATTGCCGCCTCCTCCATGTGGGCGAGCGCTGCGGCCATCATTTTCGGGTCCATATGGGTCACCGGGTCTTTGGCGCTGAGCATGAAAAAGCCGATCGCAAGGACGGTGAAAAACAGGATCAGCGAGACCACCAGGATCGCCCCGGCGGGGTTGCCGTCAACCAGATAAAAACCGATCGTGGAAAGCGCCGTAAACCCGCCGGCAAGCGCTACGCCAATGTATTTTTCACTTCCGGTGATGTCCACCTCCGGCTTCGGGAGGCCGCTCCCGAACCAGTATTCTCCGGCGGCGCCCATTTGCATTTGGCCGGGGCGGCGGGCTGCCTCCAGGGGGTGTGAAATGTTTGTCTGGTCCATTTATTGTGCCAAAACCCTAATTTCCCGGCCAGGCGCCGGGGGTGCGGTTGCGGGGGTTTATAGCATGGCTGCGATGTCAGGAGAAGGCTTCTCGCCGGAAAAGGCGCTCAGCCTCATGCCCTAATTGGGGTCAGGCGCCGAGGTTTGAACTCTAATCGTCGCGGTGGACCTTTTCCATTTTTTCATGCATTTCCTGGGCTTCCAGGGTCATCGAGGCGATCGGGCGGGCATCCAGGCGTTTTAAGTTGATGGGTTCGCCGGAAACTTCACAATAGCCGTATTGGCCGTTTTCCAGCTTGCCCAGCGCTGCTTCAATCTTGGCGACCAGCTTTCTTTGCCGGTCACGGGCGCGAAGTTCGATCG
>JADFFP010000306.1 GCA_022568115.1 Pseudomonadota bacterium
CCCACACCAACTCCAGCACCCGGCGCCTGGTCTTTGTCAGGTCCAAACCTCTTTCCCGGCAAATAACCTCCGCCTCATAAAGGGCCGTGGCTAAACATTTGTTATGATTGTGGGCGGTCAAACAGGGCTCCTAAGGTCAGGGTTCCGTGTTTAATTTGCGATTGACACGGATGTTACATTATAACATAACTGGCGGCAACAAAAAAACCGGCGAGGATGATATGAGCGCAGTCAGTCTGTTAAAACCGATGTGCTTTTCTGTTCTCTTTTTTGTTTTTGCCATTGGTCTGAACACCTCAACCTGGGCGGATGAGGAAGAGGGAAAAAGCGACCGGGACCACGTGGATGAATACCACGCCCACGGCGATATCGAAGAGGTTATCGTCACCGCCTCGCCGCTGGGCAGAACCCGGTTTGATATCCTGCAAAGCACCGCCAGCCTGAGTGGCGACAAGCTGGAAGAGGACCTGGGCGGCAACATTGGCGAAACCCTGGACCATCTGCCCGGCATTTCCAATTCCTATTTCGGGCCGGGCGCCGGACGGCCGATCATCCGCGGCCTGGGCGGCGACCGGATCCGCATCCTGATCGGCGGTATTGGATCGCTGGACGCCTCCTCAACCAGCCCTGATCACGCGGTCGGCGGCGATGTCCTGACCGCGCAAACGATTGAAGTGATCCGCGGGCCCGCGACCCTTCTTTACGGCAACAACGCGGTCGGCGGGGTGATCAATATCATAGATGGCCGGATCCCCTTCGAGCTCCCCGAAAATACTTTTTCCTCGCTCAGCCGGGTGCTTTACGGGACCAATGGCGATGATTTCTCGATCGCCACCGCCTTTGACCTGAAAGCCAGCGATGCCTGGGCCTTTCACGCCGAAGGGTCGTTTCGCAACGCCGGCGACATCACGGTGCCAGGATACTTAAGGACCGCCGCGCTTCGTCAAAATAGCCCGCCGGCGCCGGGAGAGCTTGAGCCTTTCAAGACGGCCCCCAATACCAGTCTGGAAACCACCAATATTTCGGTTGGTGTTTCGCACTTTTTTAAGGGTGGGTTCGCCGGCATGGCAATCTCCCGCCTGGACAGCAATTACGGCATTCCCCTGATTCCTGGTTTTGGCGAGGAAGAAGCCATCCGCATCGACCTGAAGCAAACCCGGTTTGATTTCATGAGCGAGATTGATCGTGAGTTTCTGATCTTCCGCCGGGCCAAACTCCGCTTTGGCTACGGCGATTACATTCACCGCGAGCTTGAAGGGGATGAGGTCGGCACCACTTTCCTGAATGAAGGCTGGGAAGGCCGAATCGAGCTGCTGCAAAAAGACCGCGGCAATCTATCGGGAGCCATGGGAGTTCAGATCAAGCACCGGAATTTTGAAGCGATCGGGGCAGAAGCATTCGTCCCGCCCAACACCACCACCCAGTATGGCATTTTCTTTATGGAGGAATACAGCACCGGGGCATGGGATTTTCAGGGCGGCGCCCGGCTGGAGATACAGGACATTTCAGCCCCGACGGTGGGGATTTCACGCAGCTTTACCGGGGTGAGCATTTCCGGCGGGATCAGTTACCTGCTCACGGAAGAGATGTTGATCGGGGTTACGGTACACCGCACCGAACGCGCGCCCAACGCCGAGGAACTGTTCTCCAACGGCCCGCACCTGGCCACCCTGGCCTTTGAGCTGGGCGATCCGGCCTTGGGCGAGGAAACCGCCACCGGTTTCGAGGTCTCTTTGAGAAAGCGCTACAGCCGCCTGACCGGCAGCGCCAGTTTTTTCTACACCAGCTATAAAAACTTTATTCTCGAGGACTTCACCGGGACCTTTATCGAGGGTTTGGAAGTGGCCCAGTTCATGGCCATTGATGTTGAATTTTATGGCGGCGAGGTGGAAGTCCTGTTTGAAGCTATCGACAAGAGCGGGTTTCGGTTAAACTTCGACGGGGTGATCGATTTTGTCCGCGCCAAAGTGAGCGTCAGGAGCACCCCGCTTCCGCCCATACCCCCCTTCACGG
>JADFFP010000307.1 GCA_022568115.1 Pseudomonadota bacterium
AAGGCAAGATATTTTGACAAATAACGCGTGCAGGCACAGCCAAGGGCTCTCCCCGTCCGACCGGATTCAAAAAAACATTGAATAATTCGCCGCACCAGACATACTTCAGCAATTGTAATACCCCCCAGTCAAAAAGGAGATTAGAAATGCGTTTGTTACAGGCCTTTATCTTTATCGGAATTTTGCTCATAGGAACTCAGCAAGCCGATGCCAAGAATTTCCGGGTGATCAATGAAAGAGGGAAATCAGACAGCATTGCTTATGAGATCAAATGTGACAATGGCAAAACCAGGGTTGTTGTCTATAATAGAGATACTAATTTATATTACTATGGCGGCAGGGGTGTAGGGGGTTGGGATACCCTTGAGGAAGCTGGCGATGAAATTTGTGAAAAAACCTGACCGGGAATTTATTATGAAGGATAACAAGACCCATGGCTGAGAAACCGGCCCCTGAGAACAGGCTGAGGCGCCCTAAAATCGGTTTGGCGCTGGGCTCCGGCGTCGCCCGCGGCTGGGCGCATATCGGCATCCTGAACGCGATGAAAACCCGGGGCATCGTCCCGGATGTGGTGGCCGGCACTTCGGTCGGCGCGGTGGTCGGCGCGGCCCATGTCACCGGCAGCCTTGAGCGGCTGGAAGACTGGACACGGAACCTCTCGAAGATAAATTTTTTCCGTTTTCTTGATTTCAAACTCAGAGGTTCGGGGCTTTTCGGCGGCGACAAACTTCATGATCTGATGGTGGGGAGCTTCGGCAACCAGAACATTGAAGACCTCAAAACCCCTTTTACGGCGATCGCCTGTGAGCTGATGTCGGGCCATGAAATCTGGCTCAGGGATGGCCCCTTGATTGACGCGGTGCAGGCGTCATTCGCCCTGCCCGGCGTGTTCGAGCCGTTTTGCCATCAGGGCCGCTGGCTGGTCGACGGGGCGCTAGTCAACCCGGTTCCGGTCTCGGCCTGCCGGGCGATGGGCGCCGAGCTGGTGATCGCGGTCAACCTGGTTGAGGACATGTACGGCCGCGCCCGGGCCGAGCGCGAGGGCCTGGTCGGCACCGGTAAATACGGGGTCTTTACCGAATTTATGAAACCGCAAACGCTGACCAGCAATCCGCTCTCGCAAACCTTCATCAGGAAACTTCTGACCCACAAAAATGATTCCCCGTCGATTTTTGCCAACATGGTGGCCTCGCTCAACATCATCCAGAACCGCCTGGCGCGGAGCCGCCTGGCCGGCGACCCGCCCGATATTCTGATCGCCCCGCGCGCCGGCCACATTGGCCTGATGGAATTTCACCGCGGCGCGGAGCTGATCGAGATTGGCGAGAAGGCGTTCGAGGACGAATACGACAGCCTCGTTTACCTATCAACCCATTGGGATAGTAGTGATATAAGAGTGCGGTTTGTTAAGCCCCTAGGTTTTATCAAAGATTTTAATGCAATCATCACAGAGCGAATCTCCGCGAAACATCTTTTTGAGGAATTTCGCAAACATGATCTCCTGAGACGGTTGTCACGTTCTGCCAAGGGAGACCCCATGCCCGGAACCATGTCAAGGATCGGTACTGCCCTGGCGCGATTTCACAACACCTCCGGCGACGACATTCTTTGTGATGCGGACAGCATCGTAAAGAAAATGAAAGGGTATCTTGTCGAGTTAATAGGATATGGCGTAGACGAAGCGTATCTCGAAGCAGTGGCCCGCAGATTTGACGCATGGGCAGGCGTTACATTTTATTCTCAGGTTGTAACGAATCTGAAGGGACTCGACATCCGGCAGGTCTTTGTTGACGAATCCGGTGCTCTTCACCTCTTAGACCCCGGAAAGATGAAAAACGGCTACAGAGAAGTTGACTTAGCACGGTTTGTTGTCACATGCCGCATTCTCTATTGGGGTAGCGCCGCCATCCTATTACGTCTCACTCCAGCTGCTTGCTATGAGGAAAGCTTCTTGGATGGCTACTCACGCGCCAGCGGTAGGTCAGAGATGGCACTTAGAATATTGATTGTAA
>JADFFP010000046.1 GCA_022568115.1 Pseudomonadota bacterium
GAGATAGTATTTGATGGATTGAAATGTGTGGTATTATTGGTTATGTCGGAAATGAAAAAGCTGCTCCTATATTGTTTGAAGGCCTGAAAAGATTAGAATACCGTGGTTATGATTCTGCTGGTATCTGTACAATAGATAAAAATGACATAATAATCGAAAAAGACATTGGTAAATTGGATGAAATCCGAAAAAAGATTAATTTTGATTCTCTGAATGGAAATATTGGATTGTCACATTGCAGATGGGCCACACATGGGAATGTGACTAAAGAAAATGCACACCCTCATTTTGACTGCAAAAACAGGATAAGTATAGTGCATAACGGCATTATTGAAAATTTCAAAGCGCTCCGGGGCGAACTGACAGAGGCCGGCGCCCGGCTCGAAAGTGAAACCGATACCGAGGTCGTCGCCGCCCTGATTGAGCGCAACTTAAGCGCTGGAATGCCCGCTGAAAAAGCGGTCAGGAAAGCGCTGGCCCGCCTCGAGGGGGCGTTTGCGCTGGCGATCATGATTTGCGGCGAGGCCGATACGCTTTATGCCTCGCGCCGCGGCAGCCCCCTGGTTCTGGGCTTTGGCGATGGCCAGGTCTCGCTTGGCTCCGATACCCTGGCGCTGTGCGGCCTGGCCACCGAAGTGTGCCATCTGGAAGAAGGGGATTTCGCCATCCTCAAGGCGGCGCGCGCCGAAATTTTTGATGAAAACGGCAAGCCCGCCAAGCGTCCCCTAAAGCCGATGACCGCGACTGCCGGCCAGCTCGACAAGGGCAATTATGCCCACTTCATGCAAAAGGAAATCCTGGAGCAGCCGACCGCGCTCGCCGACACCCTGGGCAAATATATCAACCCGCTTGAGGCCAAGGTGGAATTGCCAGAATTACCCTTTGATTTCAAGGAGATAACAAAAGTTAACCTGATTGCCTGCGGCACCAGCGCATACGCGGCGCGGGTGGGCAAATACTGGTTTGAAAGCTATGCCAGGCTGCCGGTCGAAGCCGAAATTGCCTCGGAGTTCCGCTACCGTGATGTGGTGATCGGCGAAGGCGAGCTGAACCTTTTCATCTCCCAGTCGGGCGAGACCCTGGATACCCTGGTGGCGCTCAGGCATTGCCGGGAAAAGAACCTCAGAACCGCGGCGATCGTCAATGTCGCCGGCAGCACCATGACGCGCGAGGCGGATGTCACCTTTCTCACCTATGCCGGGGTTGAGATCGGGGTCGCCTCAACTAAATCCTTTACCTGCCAGCTGATGGTGCTGGCGGCGCTGGCGATTGGCGCCGGCCGGGCGCGCGGGGTTTTAACCAAAGCCGGGGAAGCGGTGCTGGTTCAGGCGCTGGAGGAAATTCCCGCCAAGCTGGCCGAGGTTCTCTACCACGACCAGGCGATCCGGGCGCTTTCCGCGGCCGTCTCGAAGGCCAGGAACGTGCTTTACCTGGGGCGTGGTTGTTTATACCCGGTGGCGCTGGAAGGAGCCCTGAAATTCAAGGAAATCTCGTACATCCACGCCGAAGGATACCCGGCCGGCGAAATGAAGCACGGGCCGATCGCGCTGGTCGAGGAAGACATCCCGGTGGTCATTCTGGCGCCCAGCCAGGGGGTTCACCTGAAGACCTTTTCCAATATGGAGGAGGCAAAATCACGGGGCGCGAAAATTATCCTGATCAGCGACGCCGAGGGGGTCAGGGAACACGGCCCGGGGACCATGGCGACGATAATCATGCCAAGCGTTCCCGATATCGCGCTGCCGCTGCTTTATGCGGTGCCGGTGCAGCTGTTGGCCTACCATACCGCGGTGCGCAAAGGGAATGACGTCGACCAGCCCAGGAATCTGGCCAAATCGGTGACGGTCGAATAGGAGAAACCCATGGATTTACTGACCTTCGGATTAATCTTGTTTTTTGCCCTGCACACTATTCCTTTGGTCCCGGAACTCAGGACCCGGCTTCACCATAAGCTCGGGGAAAAGCGCTGGAAAATCGCTTTCTCCCTGGCCTCGCTGGCGGGCCTGGTGATGATCGGGTTTGGCTATGCCAGGGCTGAATACGCTGCCCTGTGGCAGCCCCCGGGTTGGGGTTATGACGCTGCTATTTATGCCATGGCCCCGGCCTTTGTCCTGATTGCCGCCGGGGATCTCAAGGGCCATATCCGGAAAATTTTGCGCCATCCGATGTTGATCGGTTTTTTCTTGTTCGGGGCGGTCCACATGCTGGCCAACGGCGATCTGGCCTCAACCAAGATGTTCGGCGCGTTTGCCGTTTATTCCCTGGCGGCTATTATCTCGGCTGAGGCGCGAAACAAAATTTCTTACCATACCCCCGCACTCAAGGGAGATTTCAGGGCGATATTTGGCGGGCTTGTAATTTACGCGGTGTTTTTCTTCGCCCACGGCTGGCTGTTTGGAGCGCCACTGGGCTAAGGCCGGGCAATGGGAAAAATTTTTCTTGAAACCGGGCGGCTCAAGCTGCGCCAATGGCGTCAGGCTGACAAACCCCTGATGCAGGAAATGCAAACCGACCCGGGGTGGATGGAAAACTTCCCATTTGTCAGAACGCCAGAGGAAAGCGATGCACAAGTGGAAAAGCTGGCCCGGGAAATAGATCAAAAAGGCTTCGGGTTTTTCGCTTTGGAACTTAAGGAAAGTGGCGAGTTTATTGGCTTTACCGGGCTTCATATCCCGGACTGGGAGGCGCCCTTTGGCCCTTGTATTGAAATCGGCTGGGGCCTTCGGAAGGCCTGGTGGGGCAGGGGCCTGGTCACCGAAGCGGGCCGGGGCTGCCTTGATTTTGCCCGCGCCTGGCTCGGCCTCAAGGAAATTTTTTCGTTCACAACCACCAATAACTCTAAATCCATTGCGGTGATGGAACGGATCGGCATGAAACGGGTCCAGGGCGGGGATTTCATGCACCCAGATATTGATCCCGACAGTCCGTTCGCGCTTCACATTTTGTACCGGATTCGTTTTTAGGTCTTGATTGAATTTCCTGAAATACTAAGTTAACCGCCAAGCTACTCAGGGAAATAAATATGGCTGATTTTGATCTGTTTGTTATCGGCGCGGGCTCGGGCGGGGTGCGGGCCGCCCGCATCGCCTCGGAAAATGGCGCAAAAGTCGCTATTGCCGAGGAATACCGGGTCGGCGGCACCTGTGTGATTCGCGGCTGTATCCCGAAAAAGCTGCTGGTTTACGCCAGCCATTTTTCCGAAGACTTCGAGGATGCCAAAAGTTACGGCTGGACGGTTCCCCCCGCCACCTTCAACTGGCAAAAGCTGATCGCCGCCAAGGACCAGGAAATCGCCCGCCTGGAAGGGCTTTACCACCAGACTTTAAAGAACAATAACGTGCGCCTTTATGAGGGCCGGGCGGTCCTGAAGGATAAGAACACGGTTCAGATTGGCGATCAGAGCACCGCCGCCGAGACCATCCTGATCGCCACCGGCGCCGCCCCCTTTATCCCCGGGATTCCCGGGGCGGAGCATGCCATCAGCTCAAACGAAGCGTTTCACTTAGGGAGCCTGCCGAAGCGGGTGGCGGTGGTTGGCGCCGGCTATGTCGCGGTGGAATTCGCCGGGATTTTCTCCGGCCTGGGCTCGGATGTCACGGTTGTTTACCGGAAAGACAAGGTGCTGCGGGGCTTCGATGAGGATTTGCGCGACCATCTGACCGCCGCGATGACCGCCAAAGGCATCAATTTTCTGTTTAATACGTTGATCGAAAAAATTGAAAAGACCGTGGATGGCCTCAAGGTCACTTATTCCGACGGCGATGTGGGGGAGTTTGACGTTGTTATGTACGCGCTTGGCCGCTGGCCCAGCACCGCCGGCCTGGGCTTAAAGGAAATTGGCGTAAAACTGGCGAAAAACGGGGCTGTTAAGGTTGATGAGTACTCCAAAACATCGCTCGATAATATCTATGCTGTCGGCGATGTCACCGACCGAATCAACCTGACCCCGGTGGCGATCAGGGAGGGCCATGCCTTTGCCCTGACCAAATATGCAGGAATTCCGACCTCGCCCGAACACGACAATGTCGCCTCCGCGGTGTTCAGCCAGCCGCCGCTCGCAACGGTCGGCCTGAGCGAAGGGCGGGCAAGGGAAAGGGGTCTTGATGTGGACGTCTACAGCTCCGAATTCCGGCCCCTCAAGCTGACCTTGACGGCGAGGCAGGACAAAACCTTCATCAAATTGATCGTTGAGCGGGGAACCGGTGTGGTGATCGGCGCCCATATGATCGGGACCGATGCGCCGGAGATTATCCAGGGCGTCGCGATCGCCGTCAAAGCCGGGTTGACCAAAGCCGATTTCGACCGCACGGTGGCCATCCACCCGACCACCGCGGAAGAATTTGTCCTTTTGAAACGGAAAAGATAAGAGCGGTTTCCAAATCACGGATTTTGCGTTAAACTTACCTTTCCAGAGCTTGGAAAATAGGTTAAGTATTTTTTGTAACCTATTGATAATTAATAAAAAAGGAGAAAACAGATGGACCTCAAGATGATCATAGCGCTGGTTGGCCTGGGCGCGCTTGTTGGGGCCTGTTCCGAGCAGGAGACAGAGGTTGTCAGCGATCAAACCGTTGCCGCGGCAGAGGAAGCGGCCGTGCTTCCCGATTATGCCGCCATTTTAGCGGCTGAAGATCGCACCGAAGAGGACAAGGGCCGTGACGCCAGCCGCAAACCGGCGGAAGCGATGGCCTTGATGGGGGTAAAACCAGGCCAGATGGTCATTGATATAGGTTCCGGTGGCGGCTATTACGCCGAAAATCTTGCCCGTGCATCGGCCGGCGGCGGCGGTATGGTTCATGCCGTCAACAGCCCCGGTACGGTTGAACGGTTTCCGCAGGTGGTCGGCAGTCTGGCCGAACGCCGTGAAGCCCTGACCCGCGGCGCTATTATCCCTCAGGTTATGGAATTTGCCGAAATGACATTCCATGCTCCCGCCGATATCGCTTTTATGGGCCAGATGTACCATGAAATCATCCGCCAGAACCTGGACGCCGCCGCTATCAATGCCGCGGTTTTCAACGCTTTGAAGCCGGGCGGCATTTATGCCATCGAGATCCACAACGGCGCCGCCGGCTCGGGCCGCGAGGCATCTGAGAGCTATCACCGCGCCGATCCTGACATTGTCCGGGCTGAAGTTTTGGCGGCCGGGTTCGAACTGGTCGAGGAAAACATCACGCTGTTTGCCAACCCGGATGATCCCCTCGATATCCTGGTGTTTGATGAAAGCATCCGCGGCAATACCGCGCGAACCCTGTTTATTTTCAGGAAACCGTAAAGAGGCTGATGGAGCAGTGGAAACCAGACGGCTGGCGGGCAAGGAAAGCCCGCCAAATTCCGGATTATCCGGATGCGGGGGCGCTCAAGCGGGCCGGGAAGACCCTTGCCAGCTATCCCCCGCTGGTGTTTGCAGGGGAAATCCGGCGTCTCAAGCAGCAGCTGGCCGAAGTGGCCGCGGGCCGGGCGTTTTTGCTGCAGGGCGGCGATTGCGCCGAAAGTTTTGCCGAATTCAGCGCCGGCAACATTCGCGGCACCTTCCGCGTCCTGTTGCAAATGGCGGTCGTGCTGACCTCCGCCGCCGCTTGCCCGGTGGTCAAGGTGGGCCGCCTGGCCGGGCAATTCGCCAAGCCGCGTTCTAGCGAATTCGAGCACCAGGGCGGCATAAAGCTGCCCTGCTACCGCGGTGATATAATCAATTCGATCAAATTTGATGCGGCCGCCCGCATTCCCGACCCGGAGCGCATGTTAAGGGCCTATTTCCAGGCCTCGGCGACCCTCAATCACCTCCGGGCGCTGTCGTCCGGGGGGTTCGCCAGTCTTCAGGACGTGCGCGGCTGGAACCGGGATTTCGTCTCCGCCTCACCGGCCCCGGAACGCTATCAGGATGTCGCGGACTGGATAGACGGCGGCATTGCCTTTATGGAGGCGTGCGGCATCGATCCGGCTGGCATGGCGGAAATCCAGGGGGTTGATTTTTATACCTCGCACGAAGCGCTGCTGCTGCCCTACGAGGAGCCGCTGACCCGGCGCGATCCGGGCTCCGGGGACTGGTACGGCTGCTCGGCCCATATGCTGTGGCTGGGCTACCGCACCGGCGATCCGGACCAGGCCCACGCCCATTACCTTAAGGGCATCGCCAACCCGATCGGGATCAAGATCGGCCCCGAAACCGCCCCGGAAAAAACCCTGGCCCTGATTGCTATGCTGAACCCGGAGAACCAACCCGGCAAGCTGACCCTGGTGTGCCGCTATGGCGCGGAAAACATCGGAAATATGCTGCCCGGGTTGGTCAAAAGGGTTGCCCGGGCGGGGGCCTCGGTGGTCTGGTCGTGCGATCCGATGCACGGCAATACGATCCGCACCGCGGCCGGCCTGAAAACCCGGCCTTTTGATAAAATCCTGGCCGAGGTCCGGCGCTTTTTCGATATTCACCACGCCGAAGGGACGCACGCCGGCGGCATCCATCTGGAGTTGACCGGCCTCGATGTCACCGAATGCACCGGCGGGGCGATCGCACTGTCGGAAGAAAACCTCAAATCCCGCTATCACACCTACTGCGATCCCAGGCTGAACGCCGACCAGGCGCTGGAGCTGGCGTTCCTGATCGCCGAGGGGCTGGTGGCCGAGCGCGCCGGACTTGAGGAAAATCGTACCGCATCCGTTAAATAATCTTCAACATCGGGATAAAGTCCGCTAAACCTTGGGCGGGAATGGAGGCCATGACCAAATCGCTTAAAATAGCCATTGCGCAGATCAATGCCACGGTCGGAGATATCACCGGCAACCGCGATCTGGTGGCGGCGGCTTATGCCAGAGCGGAGGAGGACGGCGCCGACCTGGTGCTGTTCCCGGAGCTGGTGATTACCAGCTATCCTCCCGAAGACCTGATTTTAAAGCCCGCCTTCCGCGCAGAGGCCTATAAAGCGCTTGAGACGCTGACGGCGCTGACCAAGGGCAAGAGCGCCGCCATGCTGGTTGGCTGTCCCTATGCCGGGAACGATAATATCTATAACGCGCTCTATCTGCTCGGCGAGGGAAAAATCCTGCACCGCCAGCTCAAGGTCCATCTTCCCAACTACGGGGTCTTTGATGAAAAGCGGATTTTCAGCGAAGGCCCGATGCCCGAGCCGGTTGAAAATCCCCTTGTCGAGCAGCTCGTGTCGCTGCGGGCTGAAGTGTCACGTATGCGGAGCGATCTGTCTGCGCGGGCCCCGGTCGTCCCCCCCGTTCAGGCGGTGCGCCCCGCGCCTGCCCCTCGGCCTCGTCCTCGGCTGCTTTCGCCGGGGACCGTCAACATCGCGGGGACCACGGTTCGCACCGCGGGTCTCGGTCGCCGGCAGGTTCAGCTGCTCAAAGTGCGGCTGAGCCTGGCCGTCGGGGCAGAAGACCGTCCGGAAAGCCATGCCGTCGCCATCGGGGCTGAATGCGATGGCGGAAATGCCGACGAAGCGCTTCCTACCCAAGGGTGGCCGGGTCCTGGATGTCTACGACTCTAGAGTCGTTACGCCTGAAAAGCCCCTTCGCGCCTACAGAGGCGAGCTCGATCGCCACTGCGACTACCTGGCACAGGGGAGAATCGTTCTGATGCAGCCACCCGAGAGGTATATTAACCATAGCTGTGACCCAAATGCGTTCGTGAAGACGATAGCGGGCGTCCGTTAGGTTTGCGTCCGCCGCGATGTCTCCGCCGGCATTGTGCACCAGGATGTCGATCGGCCCCAGTTCCTCTTCGACGGTCTTGACCACAAGTTGAACGTCGTCGGTCAGCGTCAAATCACCCAGCACGCGAACCGTTTTGACGGAGAACTGTTGGGCGACCTGTTCTGCCGTGTCGGTCAGCGTGGTCCCTTCACCATATTCGGCCGGTCCATGTTCGCGCATGCCGTGCATGCCGACATTCGCGCCGAGTGCGGCAAGCCTCTCTGCAAAGGCCCGGCCCAATCCGCGTCCGGAACCGGTGACAAGAACCGTTTTCCCCCCGAGCGTTTGTGTCGAGTCAGACATGATGGGTGTGCATCATGTGGGGGAGATAAAATTCGAAGCACGAAATCCGCAACAAATGAGTTGTCCGGCAATCCAAACCCGCTGTAGGGAACGCCGTCCTTGGCGTTCGGCGTTAGCGGACCGATGCGGGA
>JADFFP010000047.1:0-3071 GCA_022568115.1 Pseudomonadota bacterium
CCAGCAGCCCGATGCCAAAAGGGTAAGCGATCATTGGATAGGAGTAGTTATAGGGCAACCGAGCAAAGACCAGGGCGACGATCATCCAGGGAAGGCCGTTCAACGACATCTTGGAGCGTCTCTCTGGTGCAGATTGCCAGTTGCGGCTTTCGCCTCTCCGTCTTTCAGGGAATCGAGTCGGGAACTTAGCTTGGCAGTTCCTTCATTATCCGGAAGGACGGGCCGTGCGCAACCTAAGCAGACGATGTTCGGTGCGGTACGCGCCCCGAAAGCCGCCTAGGCGGCTATCAAGCGAGGTTCGGCGGGCGTACACCAATGCAGGTACTTGGGGTTCCTCCCCACAACGACGTCAAAGTACATCTTTTGTAGCTTGGCGGAGATGGGACCGACGTTACCGTCGGCTATTTTGCGATTATCCAACTCGATTACCGGTGTCAGGTGGGCGGCGGTGCCGGTGAGGAAAATCTCGTCGGCCAGGTAAAGCTCGCTGCGGTCAATGCTGCGTTGGACCACTTCCAGTCCAAGCTCCCGCTGGGCCAACTGGATGATGGTGTCGCGGGTAATACCGGGCAGAACGTTGTCTTCCAGTGAAGAAGTGATCAAGCGGCCGTTGGAAACCACGAAAATATTTTCCCCGGAGCCCTCGCAAACGTGGCCGTCGTGGTTCAGGATGATGGCCTCGTCGAATCCGGCCAGCGTGGCTTCGGTTTTGGCCTTTAGGATTTGCGCTTTTTCAGCCTGGCCCAGCACCTCGCCAACAAACTCCAGGTCCTCCAGCGCCTCCTCAATGCTCGCCGGCAGCCCGGTGCTGACCACCCGGATGCCCAGCTCTTCCAGCATTAATTTCAGGCCGGGATCGCCGGCGCCGGTCGAGAGCACCAGCTCGGGGCGCAGCAGCAGGATTTCCTCAGGCGTCCCGGAATGCTGGGGGAATCCCCGGGCGCGCTCCTTGTAGTAGGAAAATGCCCCTTGCGAATCGCGGCTGAGCGCGATGATCTGGTGGTCATCGGCGAGCGCCAGCACCAGCTGGTCGGAACACGAATCGAGCGAGACCACGCGCGGCCCGCCCGCCCCGGCAAAGGCCGGCGGGAAAGCCATAAAAGCGATTATCAAGAACAGGTATCGCAAACTAGAATTCCCCCCTGATCCCGGCAAAGGCTGAAACCCCCGGGGTGCCGAAACCGGCTACTTCCTGATAGTCCTGATCGAGGGCATTTTCAATCCGCCCATAGAGGGTAGCCTGATCATTCAGGCGGTAGCTGATGCGCACATCGACCACCCGGAAGCCATCGAGCACCAGGCCGCGGTCGAGCTGGCGGCCGGTATGGTTGAGGCCGGCGGCGAGCATAAGCTGCTCGGTCGCCGTCCAGGTCACAGTGGCGTTAAAAATATTTTTGGGCCGGCGCAGCAGCATTCCGCCGCTGTCAAGATTGACCGCTTTGAGGCGGGTATAATTTCCGCTCACCGACAGCTTTTCGGAAAGCTCGGCGGAAAAAATCACCTCCACGCCTTTGGCCCGGGTGCGGGCGATATTGGCGAACTTGAAGGTCATCAGGTCGAAATCGATCTGGTCGCTGGTCTTTCTGGTGAAGTAGGTCACGGTCAGCCGCGCCCTGTCACCGAACAACGGTTGTTCGGCGCCCACCTCCCAGCCCCGGGATTGTTCCGGCCTCAGGCCCGGGTCGCCGAAACTTGAGAACAGCTGGAACAGGCTCGGTGCCTTGAACCCCTCGCCCCAGTTGGCGCGGAGAATCGTGCCGGTTTCCTTAATTTTGAAATTGGCGGTGATGCGCAAGGTGGTGTGGCCGCCGAAGCGCTGGTGATCGTCGTGGCGGACGCCGAAGGTCAGGTGCAGGTTAGCCAAAGGGCTGACCTGGGCTTGGGCGAATGCTGAATTGATGTCGGCGGTGCCGGTCAGCGTCCCGGCGAAAAAACCAAACACTTCGGTAAAAATCTGGTTGTCTTGAAATTGGCCGCCAACCAGCAAGGTCAGGCCGTCAGCCGCCTCGATGGTGGTCAGGAGATCGATGGTGCGGTTACGGCTTTCAGAGGCAAAAGACGGCCCGCCGTTCTCGGCATCGAACCGGTCGAGGTTGGACCAGGAAATGCGCGCCTCGGCCTCCACCTTGCCCTCAAGGCCGCTCCAGATAATGCCGACCGCCGCTTGCAGGTCTTGCGTTTCGGTCACCCCGTCGCCATCGACAAAGCTGAATGTATTAAAATCGAAGGCATCGAACTCGGCGCGTGAATCACCATAGCGGAAAAATCCGCTCAGCTTCAGGTTTTCCAATATCTGATAGCTCAGGTTGCCCAGCACCGACAGGGTGCGAAAACCGTCCCGTTCGCTGTTTCCGGCATCGCTGTCCGCCGCCGAGATGCCATCGGTGCGCATCGCGCTGACCGACAGGGCGCCGGAAAAGCGGCCCCGCTTGACCCCGAGGCTGACCGCGCCGGCCGCGCTGCCGAACGAACCCCCCTCGAGGAAACCCGAGGCCGAAAACGGCGCATCCGCCTTCTTGGTAATAATATTGATCACCCCGCCGATTGCGTCCGAGCCATAAAGGGTGCTCTCCGGCCCGCGCAGAACCTCGATCCGCTCGATATTGGCGGTGGTCAGGTTGGCGAAATTGAACGCCCCGGAGGGCGAAGAAAGATCGTTGACCTTGACCCCGTCGATCAGCACCAGCGTCTGGCCTGATTCAGCCCCCCTGATGCGCAGCGTCGAGACCGTGCCGATGCCGCCGTTGCGCGACAGCGAGACCCCCGGCACCTGACGCAGCAGGCCGTAGACGCTGACCTTCTGGCTGTTCCTGATCGCCTCCTCATCCAGCAGCGTCACCGACGAGCCAACCTGATCCAGTCCGGTGCGGGTTTTGGTGGCGATCACCACCACCTGTTCGGTCTCATTCTCTTCTTCCTGGGCCAAGGCCGGGAGTGCATATTGGCCCAGAATGGCCGCCCCCAGCAGGGCTTTGAGTATGGTTTTTATAGAATACATTTGACTGGCTCCGGTAAAGTTGAGCCAGTTTCCATCAATAAAAGGGTGAGGAAACCGGCGACATCAAACGTGT
>JADFFP010000047.1:3081-7999 GCA_022568115.1 Pseudomonadota bacterium
TAGTGTTCGGTGTTTACAAAGCATTTTACTGGCTCCTGTACTAAGGTTAAGCCAGCTTCCTCATTTCATATGGGAAACCGGCGACATCAAACGTGTCGCCGCTTGCGCTATCGCACCCAATGTTTGTCCCGAACCTGGGAGGACGACTAGGCCAAAAGGCCTAAGACGGCAGGTTTCCTGGCTTGCGGGTCTTTGCCTTCCTTCTGCCTTCCCGAAAAAAATCAGTGGCTGGTTAGAAGTGGCTCACCGCCTACAGTTGCGGGCACAGCCGCGGAGTTGTCGCTAATCTGAGTGACGCACCGCGTTCCCTTTTCACCCTCGATTGGAGGGCACCATCTGAAATGAAAGATAACAGGCCCTTGACAGAAGTCCAAGTTTTTTGATTGCCAATCACCCTTAATTCCGCATAATCGCCGGAAAAGGGGTCACCGATGATGAATAAATATACCGGGCTGTTGAAATTATTGATACCGCTGCTGGTGGTCATTATCGCGGTCTGGTATTTCGTACCCCGAACCGAGAAGGAGACAGCCATGCCTGAGTACGTTCTGGTCATTCACGGGGGAGCAGGGACCATCCTGCCGGAAAACATGAGTGCGGAACGCGAGGCCGCCTACCGTGAGGCCCTGGGCCAGGCTTTGCAGGCCGGTGAGGATGTCCTGAAGGCGGGCGGAACCAGCCTCGATGCGGTGAGCGCGGCGATCCTGGTGATGGAAGACTCACCGCTCTTTAACGCCGGCAAGGGCGCGGTGTTCAATTCCGAAGGCGTAAACGAGCTGGACGCGGCGATCATGGATGGCGCGACGCTCAATGCCGGCGCAGTCTCAGGGGTGCAAAAGATCGCCAATCCGGTGCTGCTGGCGCGCGCTGTGATGGATAACTCCGGCCACGTCATGCTGGTCGGTGCGGGCGCGGAGAGCTTCGCTGAAGAACAGGGATTCCAGTTTGTCGAGCCGGATTATTTTTATACCGATTACCGCTGGGGCCAGCTGCAAAAGGCCAAGGCGGCCGGCGCGGTCATCCTGGAGAGCGATGACGACCTGATTTTCCTCAATGAAGACCACAAATACGGCACGGTCGGCGCGGTCGCGCTGGATGCCAAAGGCAATCTCGCCGCCGCCACCTCGACCGGGGGGCTGACCAACAAGCGCTATGGGCGGGTCGGCGACACCCCGATTATCGGCGCCGGGACTTACGCCGATAACAACTCTTGCGCGGTCTCGGGCACCGGCACTGGCGAATATTTCATCCGCGCCACGGTCGCCCGCAATATCTGTGCGTTGATGGAATATAAAGGGCTCAGCCTCGAGCAAGCGGCCGAGGTCATGGTCCACGTTGTGCTGATCAGGATGGGCGGCGACGGCGGCATCATCTCGGTCGATGCGGCCGGCAACATCGCGCTCAAGTTCAACACCACCGGCATGTACCGCGGCTTTGTTGTGGCCGGCGAGGAGCCGGTGATCGGGATTTACAAGGATTAGTTCCTAATTATCGGTCACGCCAGTGAGCTTCGCTCACGGCTCCGCGGGGGCGGCGAACGGTCGCCGCGCCAACGCTTGTTGGCGTAAAGTATTAGTTATCACCCTCACCCTACCCTCTCCCATTCCGCCGCCGCACGAGGCTATGGCGGACTTCGCAGGGGAGAGGGATGGGGTGAGGGGGTATTTAATAATAGTCATACCGGCGTAGGCCGGTATCTGGCAAGCCTGAGGCGGACTAATTGTCTGCCAGTAGAGCTGTGTGAATATGTCCAGACCCCCGCCTCCGCGGGGGTGACATGGGAATAAAGCCGGCATGACAATAAAAAAACTCCCTCTCCCCTTCCGCCGCCGCTAAAAACGCCAGAACGGCAAACAACAATTTCCCAATGTTTTCAATTGGTTATTCCCTGGGAAGCTTTTCAAAGCTGTCCTCAATCGCTCCGGCGACGTGATCCAGGTTGGCCCGGACGCCGAGCGCTATCGCCTCTTCCCCGCTCAGGCCATGGAAAAGATACCCTGCAACCCCGAGCAGAGCCCCGGCGCGCCGGCCGCTGGCGCAATGAAGAACCACCGCCCCGCCGGCCGCCTCCAGCGCATCGTGCAACGCCCGGGCGTTTTCCGGGGTTAAGTCCCCCATCCCGGTTACCGGGATGTTGAGGTAACGCATGCCCAGGCTTTCCACTACCCCGGCTTCGTTAAAGTCATCAAATTCGTCCGCAAGGCGAAGGTTTATGACCAGCTCATAACCCCGCTCGGCAAAGCCGCGGAGATCTTCCTCGCTCGGCTGGCCGCCGGTGATAAGGTTCTCCATGGGATGGCGGGCATTGGCCATATCCAGGCCTTCTCCGGCCCCCTCCCCGGCCTCCGCCAAAGACCCGGAAACTGATCCGAGAACCACAATTATAATTAACAATTTCATCAATGTTTTCATGAGGTTATCTCCATTTTCTAAAGCAATAAAATCATATTTATTATCACCCTCACCCTACCCTCTCCCGTCAAGGGAGAGGGTATTACTTCCGTGCTCTTCCCTGACTCCCTCTCCCCTTCCGCCGTCGCCGAAGGCTATGGCGGACAGGCCGTGGGAGAGGGGTGGGGTGAGGGGGTGGAAAAAAACTCCTCCCACCTTTCCCGCTTTATTTAAAAACCTGATTGCGGGAAAATAAAATCACCTCTTTCTGCCATTCCCGCCCAGACCAAAATCTTTTTTCTTGAAGCGGAAGAACAGCATGACAATGCCGGTGATCGAGAAAATCAGCGCAAAGACCGAAGCAAAGATCAGCAATGGGTGATTGAAATCAGTCCGGTCTTCATAATCCATGATGTGGAGCATCCAGAAAAAATCGAAAATCCGCCACCGGTCGCTGCGCCGCCGGAATATCTCACCGGTATAAGGAGAAACGTATAGCCTCATGTTTTCTTCATCGTTCATGTCGACCTTCCAGACAGGCAATGGAAAGTCCGCCCGGTATTCCATATTATATTCCGTCATCCAGACCGGTTCTGAGGGCTGAGCTTCCCGGTTAAAGCCCAAAATGGCTATTTCGGCCGCTTTCTCAGAGCCCAGAGGCGACAAAAGCTCCCCGCTGCTGGCGTCATAAAGGCTGGGATTGTCTTCCCCAAAATCAACTTCATAAACCGGGTTACCCATAAAACCCCTTAATTGGATGCTGTGCGCCTCTTTCCCGGCAGTGAGTAATATTGATTGGGGCGGCAAGGTGGGACTTGAGAGGTCAATGATAAACGGCTCCTGGGCGGCAATCGTGTGTTCCGACCTGATCACCTCGATATCCCAAATAGTGAAGATAAGCCCGCTTAAAATCCACAGCACCACCTGGATGCCAATCGCCAGCCCCAGCCATTTGTGGAAAAATGTCGACCACTTGTTCAAACCTTTTTTCATACTCACTTTTTCTTCCATTTGTTGGTTAACATCGCGCCCGCCAGCTCACGGACAAACCTGGCGGCGACCAACGCGGTTATGTTGTTGTGGTCGCACTTCGGGTTATATTCCACCACATCCCCGCCGATCAGATGCGGCCCGGCCTGGTGGATCAGGTTCAAAACCTCCCGCGTGGTCAGGCCGCCCGGCTCGGGATGCGAGACCCCGGGCGCAAACGCCGGGTCCAGGCCGTCCATATCAATAGTCATGTAAAGAGGCCCGTCAAGCCGCAAATCGGGAACGCCACGCCAATGCATCATATCGATCACTTCAACCCCGAATTTTTTTATTTGCTCGCGCTGGCCGGTGGTGGTGGAACGGATACCCACCTGGATCAGGCGCTCCACCAGCCCTTCCTCCATAATCCGGGCGAACGGCGAAGCGTGGGAAAATTTGTTGCCCTGATATTCATGATACAGGTCGGGGTGGGCGTCAATGTGCAGGATGGTCAGGCCGGGTATGTGCTTCGCCAGGCCCTTGATGACCGGATATGTGATCGAATGGTCGCCGCCGATAAAGATCGGGCTGCGATTAAACTCCATCATCACCCCGGCCGAGGCCTCGATATCCTCAAACCAGCTCTTGGGGCGGAACTGCAGCACCCCCGCCGAGCTAAAATTCTCCTGGCATGACAAATCCACGCCGCCCTCGCTGAACGGATTGCCCGCCTCATGGAACATCATTTTCTTGATCTCCCACGGCGCCATCTCCGCACCCTTGAGGTGCGAGGAATTGATATCCACTGGAACGCCAAAGGCGATAACCTTGGCGGCATGTTCGGATAAAAAAGTCTTCAAATTTTCCGGAAGCATGGGTTTTCCTCCCTGTCGTTCTAAAAAGGCTTTACCAACCGGCCCTTAAGAGCATAGTAACCCCAAATGGAATTATTTGACCGGGAAAATTTTTTTGCCTGGCCAGGCAGTCCGGGCGCGGTGGTGTAATCACCATAAGTCCCGGACTAACGTAGCCAGGCACAAAAAGAACCCGGCAGAGACTGTGGCTTTGCTGCTTTCCATACAGGCGTTGTGCTTTTTCCATGATGCACCACATCATGTTCAAAACCACGCCTGTGTATGCTGTGCAGCAGAGCCATCAAATTATTTCCTTTTGGGGTTACTATGCTCTAACTTTAACAAAGTTGGGGGCGGAAACAAAGCACCGCCTGAGAACTGATAGATAAAACCGGATGACCCGCTCTGGGGAGGATTTCAGGTTCTATGACCATCGCTAGGGGCAAAACCATCGCAGTGATCGGCGCCGGCTTCATCGGCGTTACGCTGGCCCGCCGGCTGCAGCGGGATGGCTATAAAGTTCTGCTGTTCGACCCCGATCAGCCCGGCATGGGGTGTTCGTTCGGCAACGCCGGGTATGTCGCAACCGATGAAATCCTGCCCCTGTCACACGGCATCAGTTTAGGAGCGGTCCTGAAAATGCTGCCCGACCCGATGGCTCCGCTGACCATCCACTGGCGCCAGATCTTTTCGCTGATTCCCTG
>JADFFP010000048.1 GCA_022568115.1 Pseudomonadota bacterium
CGCCGCCGCTTCACCGGACGCTTCCAGCAGGGCCGCGGACCCTGCAAAAGTCTCCCGCGCAAGTTTCATCGCGACCCCGGCCTCCAGCCCGGCCTTGAGGCCGGCTTCGGCGAGCGCCTCCACCATATAAAAAAAGTACGCCGGGCCGGAACCGGAAAGCGCGGTGACGGCATCCAGCGCATCCTCGGATGTCACCCGGACCACCTCGCCGACGCAGGAAAATAACCCTTCGGCCAGGCTGATATCCTCATCGCTTGCGGCCTTGTTTCCAATCACCGCGCTGATCCCCTTGCCGACCGCCGCCGGGGTATTGGGCATTGCGCGGATGATCGCGGCATCCTTGCCGAATTGTTTTTCAAACACCCGGATTCGGGTCCCGGCGGCGATCGATAGCAGCAGGGTTTCTCGCAAGGGAATATGCCCGGCCTGATCAAAAACATCGGCCATGAATTGCGGCTTTACGGCAAAGACAACGATCCGGGGCGGGTTGATCGCGCCCATCGCGACAAGACTTTCAAACACCCGCAGCTGGCCCACGCCCAGGCTGTTCCGGATTTCCTCCCGCCCCCTGGGATCAACGACAATCACTGCCTCCGCCGACAGGCCGGCCCTGAGCCAGCCCTTCAGAAGGGCTCCGCCCATTTGGCCCGCGCCGATCAGAAGCAAAGGCTTGCTGCGCGTTATTTCAGAGAAAAACGTCATCAAGAATGTGTAACTGAAATTAAACGAAAGCTAAAGGTTAAGCTTCACCAACGGTGTTCAGCATGGCGGCATCGAGCGCCTCGGCGGAGCTGTTATCGTTCCAGGCGACAAACTGGAACACCGGGTAAAAGCGTTCGCACTCGGTCAGCGCGATCTCCATCAGCATACTGGAATTTGATGAGCTGATGCCGTTCGCCCCGTCTTCCGCCAGCGAGGCATGCCGGAACATAATGACGTTGTCTTCGTCCCAGATCTCAAAATGACCCAGCCACAGACGCTCGTTCAGGATGGAGAGGGTTTCATAAACCTGCTGTTTGCGGTCTTCCGGGACGGTCAGGTCCAGGATGCAGGCGAGTTGCAGAATCTGGCCTTCCTCCTGCCAGTAAAAGCGGAGAAAATATTCGCACCACTTGCCCTTGACCGTGGCGGAAATTTCTTCGTCGGACATGCGCTCATAAGGCCAGCCGTTGACCCCCAGCACGTGTTCGATATTCTCCAATGGGTTAACCAATGCGGGATCGGCATCGTCAGAAAATAGAGTGGCCATCGTTCCAAGCTCCCTAAACAATGCGGCTTGCCGGGTTATATCCCGTTTCTCCCCTCCCAGCCCGGCACCATAAAAAACACAATATGTGGTTAAAATGAGCCGGCAGCCACTAGATATAGCCTGCCACTGCTTTAAGAGAAGAGCAAGAGGGAAAAGTTAATTTATTCGATTTTTTTTATTTTTTTGCTTTTGCGGGTGATTTTAGTGATGATTTTTCAAGTTTGCCCAAGCGCTTTTTCAGGTCCTGGGTCTCCGCCTTCATCTTCAACAGCATTTCTTTCAGAACCTCAAATTCATCGCGCGGGATCAGGTCAAACTCTGACGCCAGACGCTCGATCCGGGCCCGCACCATCGCATCGCATTCCTTCCTGACGCTATCAAGGGTGGCCACCAGGCCGTTGGCCAGTTTGGAAAGGTCGTCGAGGATTGGATTATCGGTCTGCATTTTTTCTATCCCGGGATCGGTTGCCACGTTGGTTAAGGGGACTTTACTCTCAAGCCTCAAGGGTTGTCAAAATAACAAATTGTTTACACCCCTTTTTCTTGACAAGTGACCCCAAGCGGCCATGATTGCACCCGGGCGCCCGTGACAAATAAAAAGGAATGACCATGACCTTTGAGCCAATTTTAGCCGTTCTTGAGTACCACAATATCGATCCGGATATTTTCCGCATCGGGCCGTTTGCACTGCGCTGGTATTCCTTGAGTTATATCGCCGCGCTAATGTTCGGTTGGTGGTGGATGGCCCGTTACGCCAGGAAAGGAAAAACCCCCTATAACCGCCCGCAGCTGGACGATTTTGTCTTCTGGGCGCTGGTGGGGGTGTTTCTGGGCGGCCGGCTGGGCTATGTTTTATTCTATAATCTGTCGGATTATCTGGATAGACCGCTGGATATTCTCAAAATCTGGGAAGGGGGAATGTCGTTTCACGGCGGTCTGCTGGGGGTGATAGCGGCGGTCTTTTTCGTCACCCGCAAATACAAGATAAATATTTACAGTTTTTCCGATTACCTCGCCTGCGCGGTTCCCGCCGGGCTGTTTTTCGGGCGCGTCGCCAATTTCATCAATGGTGAACTTTACGGCGCCCCCAGCCAGCTGCCGTGGGCGATGCCGTTCCCCGGCGGCGGGCCCGAGGCGCGCCATCCCAGCCAGCTTTATGAAGCCGCCCTGGAGGGATTGCTGCTGTTTATGGTCCTCAATTTCATGATGACCAGAACTGGAGCAGGGAAATTCCCGGGCATGATTGTCGGGATGTTTTTCACCGGCTACGGGATCTCCCGCTACCTGGTGGAATTTGTCCGCCTGCCCGATGCCCACCTGGGCAAGCTGTGGGGGGTGATCAGCATGGGGCAACTGCTGTCTTTGCCGATGGTGGCCTTCGGGCTTTATCTGATTGTCACCAGCCTGAAGCGGGGCGCCGAGACGGCCCATAAAGCATGATCGCCCTGCATGATCATATTTGCGATGTGATCCGGAGCGATGGGCCGATGACCGTGGCCCGCTATATGGAGATCTGCCTGACCCACCCGGAGCAGGGCTATTATACCACCCGGGACCCGCTCGGCGCCGCCGGTGATTTTACCACCGCGCCAGAGGTTAGCCAGATGTTCGGGGAGCTGATTGGCTTATTTCTGGCCGATTACTGGCTCGGCATCGGCCGTCCGTCGCCGGTTCATTTGATAGAGCTGGGGCCCGGGCGCGGAACCTTGATGGCCGATGCCCTGAGAGCCATGAAAATCGTCCCGGACTTGACCGGGGCCATCCAGGTCCATTTTATCGAAGTCAGCCTGGCCCTTAAGGAAATGCAGAAAAAAGCAGTGCCAAACGCCAGCTGGCCGGGCAGCCTGGATGAAATTCCGCCCGGGTTCTGCTTTGTTGTCGCCAACGAATTTTTCGATTGTCTGCCGGTTCGCCAGTTTGTCAAAACCTCCCCCGGCTGGGCTGAGCGGATGGTCGCCCTGGAGGACGGCAAGCTGGTCTTTACTGAGGGTGAGGTGGCCGGCCCGCTGGCGCTGCCGGAAGCCGGATTTAATCCCGGCGACATCAAGGAGGCCTGCCCTCAAGGTGCGTTCTGGATCAGCGCTATTGCACAGCGTCTGAAAGATTTCGGCGGCCTGGCGCTGATTATCGATTATGGCTACGGCCGGGAAGGCGCGGGCGATACCTTCCAGGCGGTAAAAAATCACAAGCCCGCCGCTGTGCTGGAAAGCCCGGGGCAGTGTGACCTGACCGCCCATGTTAATTTTGTGGACCTTAAGGACAAGGCGGAGCAAAACGGCCTGACCGCTTACGGGCCGGTCGCCCAAGGGATTTTCCTGCAAAACATGGGCATTGAAGCGCGCGCCGGAAAGCTTTTGGACCGGGCCAGCAAAGCCGGGAAAAAAGATATTTTATCGGCGGTCAACCGATTGGTCTCCAAAGATGAAATGGGCGAGTTGTTCAAGGTGCTTTGCCTCGCCAAAAAAGGTGAGCCGGCGCCGGCCGGTTTCGATCAGGATCAATGACGCTCAAGGCTTACAGATCGCCGGATATCCCTTCAGGAGAAATCCCGCACGGGTTTTTCACCCGCCACGGCGGGGTCTCGGCGGGATTTTACCAAAGCCTCAATTGCGGGCCCGGATCAGATGATAAAAAAGCGGCGGTGGTCGAAAACCGGCGGCGCGCCAGCCGCCATCTGGCGGGCGGCGAGGGGCCATTGGCGACCCTTCATCAAATTCATTCCGCCAAGGTGGTGGTTGCCGCTCAGCCCTTTCCGCTGGACAACCTGCCCAAAGCCGATGCCCTGGTCAGCACCACAAAAGGCTTGGTGATAGGGGTTTTGACCGCCGATTGCGCCCCCATTTTGTTCGCCGACGCCAAAGCTGGAGTAATTGCCGCAGCCCACGCCGGGTGGCGCGGGTTGCTGACGGGAATTCTGGAAAACACCATCGGCGCCATGGAAACCCTGGGCGCGGACAGGAAGAACATTACCGCCGTCATTGGCCCCTGTATTGCCCAGGCGTCTTATCAAGTGGGGCGGGATTTTTATCATTCTTTCATTTCCGCCGACCCTGGTTACGGTGATTTTTTCAGTCCCGGCAAAAAAGACCGGCGCTTTTTTGACCTGGAGGGTTTTGTAAAAATGAGGCTGCAAGCCGCCGGGCTGGAAGGCGTTGGGGTTCTTTCCCACGACACCTACCGGGACGACCGGGAATTTTTCAGCTACCGGCGCACCTGCCACAAAAAAGAGGCGGATTACGGCCGCCAGTTATCCGCCATTTGTTTATCCGGAACGGGGTAAAGAAAGTGCTCATTAGCGGATTTACAAACCCCCCTCCGGCTGGTACACGAGCGAGTAGGTTTTAGCCCGCCTAAAGGGAGGGGATGGCGATGAAATTACTGGCGGCCAACAGCAACCGCGCCTTAAGCGAAGCGATCGGCAAGTATCTCAATCTGCCTTTGACCAAGGTCATCGTAAAACGTTTTTCCGACCAGGAAATTTTTGTCGAAATCCTGGAAAACGTCCGCGGCGAGGATGTTTTTGTCCTCCAGTCGACCAGCTACCCGGCCAACGACCATGTCATGGAACTGCTGATCTGTATTGATGCCCTAAGGCGCGCCTCGGCGCGCCGCATTACCGCGGTTATCCCCTATTTCGGCTATGCCCGCCAGGACCGCAAACCCGGCCCGAGAACGCCGATCTCGGCCAAGCTGGTGGCCAACCTGATCACCACCGCCGGGGCTGACCGGGTGCTGACCATGGACCTCCACGCCGGGCAAATTCAGGGCTTTTTTGATATCCCGACCGACAACCTTTACGCCGCGCCGGTGATGACCCGTGATATTCTGAAAAAATTCAAGGATAAAAAACTGATGATTGTCTCGCCCGACGTCGGCGGCGTGGTGCGCGCCCGCGCTTATGCCAAGCGGGTCAATGCGCCGCTGGCGATCATCGACAAGCGCCGGGCAAAGGTCAATGAATCCGAGGTGATGAACATCATCGGCAAGGTCCAGGGCCAGGATTGCGTCATGGTCGACGACATCAGCGATACTTCGGGCACCCTGTGCCATGCCGCCAAGGCCCTGATCGACGCGGGCGCCACATCGGTCAGCGCCTATGTCGCCCACGGGGTGCTTTCGGGTCCGGCGGTTGAGAGGATTTCCTCCTCGGTCCTCAAGGAGGTTGTGATTACTGACAGCATCGAGGCCAATGATGAGGTCAAAGCCTGCAAGAAAATCCGCATTGTTTCCATCGCCCCGCTGATTGGCGAGGCGATCCGGCGGATCAGCCTGGAGACGTCGGTTTCCAGCCTGTTCGACTGACCAGACAATTTACCGGGAATTTCCTTGAAATCAGTTGCATTTCCGCTGCTGGCGGAGTACCAAGGCCGCGTTCAATTCCGCCAAGGCATCCCTGGAGGCTGGGCGGACGGCCAAAGAAATTGAGCCGGTATTAAAACGGAGATAAAAAATGGCTAAAGTAACCGAATTAAAAGTTGAGCCGCGCGAGAGGGCAGGAAAGGGATCCGCCCGCGCAGCACGGCGCGCCGGGCTGGTTCCGGCCGTCATCTACGGCGATAAAAAACCGCCGGTCATGATCAATATTCCCCGCAATGAGCTGGTCCGGCTTTTCAACCGCGGCGGTTTCATGACCCAGCTGTTCGAATTGAAACTGGACGGCCAGAGCCAGAAGGCCCTGCCCCGTGATCTGCAGCTGCACCCGGTTTCGGACCAGCCGCTGCATATCGATTTCCTGCGCCTGAGCGCCGGCGCCAAGGTGGTGATAGAAATTCCGGTTCGCTTCCTGGATGAGGAGGAATGTGAAGGGATCACGCGCGGCGGGGTGCTGAACATTGTCCGCCATACCATTGAATGCAGCTGCCCGATGGACGCTATTCCGGAGTTTTTCGAGGCCAGCCTCGCCGGCCTGGATATCGGCGACAGCGTCCACATCAGCGAAATGACCCTGCCTGAAGGGGTCGAGCCAACCGTTTCCGACCGTGACTTTACCGTCGCCACCATCGCCGCACCGGTTGAAGAGGTGGTCGAGGAAGTAGAAGAAATCGAAGAAGAGCTTCTCGAGGGTGAGGAAGGCGAAGAGGGTGTTGAAGGCGCCGAAGGTGTTGAGGGTGAAGCCGCTGAAGGCGCCGAAGGCGCCAAAGGCAAGGAAGCTTCCGCCGAAGAAGGCAAGAAGAAAGATGGGGGCGGCGACTAGGGCCTGGACCCGCCCTTCCCCGCCCACAGTCTGTTAGCGGGAGCTTGAAAATGATCCTTTTTGTCGGCCTGGGAAATCCTGGAAAGAGCTACGCTAAAAATCGCCATAACATTGGTTTTATGGCCGTGGAAGCGCTGGCCCGGGCGTTTTCCTTCAGCCCCTTTAAAAAACGCTTCCAGGGCCAGTTTGCGGAAGGCAAGATTGGCCGTCACAAGGTCTTTATCCTTAAGCCTGAGACCTTTATGAACCGCTCCGGCCCTTCGCTGAGCAAGGCCGTGCGCTTTTACAAAATTCCCCTCAAGAACGTTTATGTCTTTTATGACGAGCTGGACCTGACCCTGGGCAAGGTGCGCCTGAAAGAAGGGGGCGGGGCGGCTGGTCATAACGGCCTGCGCTCGCTGATCGCCCACGTCGGAGAGGCCTTCAAGCGGGTCCGGATCGGCATCGGCCACCCCGGCCACAAGGATCTGGTGCATGGCTATGTCCTGACCAATTTCCCGCGAGAAGACCAGGTGTGGGTCAAGACCCTGCTGGAGGTCCTGCCCAAGCTGGCCCCGCTGCTGGTCAAGGGTGAGGATGCGCGTTTCCAGAACGACGTGGCGCTCCATATGGCCCGGTTCGTGAAAAGAGAAGAAAAATAAGTGGGATTTAAATGCGGCATTGTTGGTCTGCCCAACGTCGGCAAATCAACCCTTTTCAACGCCCTGACGCAAACCGCGTCGGCGGCCTCTGAGAACTATCCTTTTTGCACCATCGAACCCAATATCGGCCAGGTGCCGGTGCCGGATGCGCGATTGCATGAAATCGCGAAAATCGCCAAATCCGCCAAAGCCATCGAGACCCGGCTGATGTTTGTCGACATCGCCGGCCTGGTGCGGGGCGCCAGCAAGGGTGAGGGCCTGGGCAATAAATTTCTCGGTAATATCCGCGAGGTCGACGCCATCATTCATGTCCTGCGCTGCTTTGAGGATGAAGACGTCACCCATGTGGAAAAGCAAATCTCGCCCACCTCGGACGCCGGGACGGTCGAGACCGAGCTGATGCTTTCCGACCTTGAACGGCTGGAGCGAAAGAAGGAGGCTCTGATCAAAAGGCTGCGCGGAAATGATAAAGAAGCCCGGGCGGCCGTGCCGGCCGTGGACGGACTGATCGCTCTTTTAGCCGCAGGCCAACCGGGCGGACTTTTCCAGCCCAAAGACGCGGATGAGAAAAGAATCGTCAAAAATCTCCAGCTTTTGACCACCAAGCCGGTTCTCTATGTCGCCAACGTCGGGGAGCAGGAGGCCGCCGCCGGCAATGCCTATTCCGGGCAGGTTCAGGATATGGCAAAAGCGAACGGGGCCGGAGCGGTGGTAATTTCCGCCGCCATAGAAGCGGAAATTTCCTTGATGGCGCGCGCCGAGCAAAAAGAATTTCTGGCAGCCATCGGCCTGACTGAGACCGGCCTTTCCAAGGTGATCCGGGCCGGCCATAAGCTTTTGGACCTGATTACCTTTTT
>JADFFP010000049.1 GCA_022568115.1 Pseudomonadota bacterium
ACGATGACCGTGACAAAACTGTGGTTCTTGGCCGCCGAGCGGATCATTGACGATCCGCCGATGTCGATATTCTCAATGATCTCCCCAAAGCCGGCGCCTTTTTTGACCGTTTTTTCAAACGGGTACAGATTGACCACAATCAGATCAATGGTGCCGATGCCGTGCTCTTTCATCGCTAATTTGTGATCCGGGTTGTCGCGTATTGCCAAAAGTCCGCCGTGAACCTTGGGGTGAAGCGTCTTGACCCGGCCATCCATGATTTCCGGGAAACCGGTGTAATCGGACACATCCTTGACCGCGATACCGGCCTTGCGCATGATTTTGGCCGACCCGCCGGTGGAGAGGATTTCCACACCCAGGGAGTCAAGCTTTTGCCCCAGTTTAACCAGCCCCGTTTTGTCTGAAATGGACACCAGGGCGCGGCGGATTTTTATCGTTTCACTCATTCTTGGGCATGCTTTCCTGTTCTATTATCCTCTCAGCGCGGCAATGTTTTCCGCGTATCTTTCCGGCCCACCGGAAAATATGGAAGTGCCGGCCACCAGAACATCGGCGCCCGCCCGGATCGCCAACCTCGCCGTCTCAGGCGTAATGCCGCCGTCCACTTCCAGGTCGACCGCACGCCCGGTTTGGTCAATCATGGCGCGCACGGCGGTAATTTTTTCCAGCTGGCTTTCGATAAAGCTCTGGCCGCCAAACCCCGGGTTAACCGTCATCACCAGCACCAGGTCGACCAGGTCCATAAGCCCGTCCAGAACCGAAACATCGGTGCCCGGGTTGATTACAATGCCAACTTTTTTGCCAAGCCCCTTGATGGTCTTGACGCTGGCGGCCAGATCGGGGTTGGCTTCGGGATGAATGCTGATGATATCGGCTCCGGCCTCGGCAAAGTTTTTCAGGTAAGGATCGGCCGGTGAAATCATCAAATGGGTATCGAACGGCTTGGTTGAATGGGGCCTGAGAGCCTTGACCACCAAAGGGCCGATGGTGATGTTGGGGACGAAATGGCCGTCCATGACATCGATATGGATATAGTCGGCCCCGGCGGCGTCTACCGCGCGCACTTCGGCGCCCAGCTTCGCAAAATCAGCTGATAAAATTGACGGAGCAATGCGCACTTTCCTTGGCATAGGCGCCTCTTACCAGTTTGCATGGAGAGCGGCAAGGGAAAGGGTAAAGAAATTAAACATCACCGGATTTGACCAGCCGGGCGGCATAAAAACCGTCCATCCCACCGGCCTTGGCCAGATGATAGGGCAGGGTTCTGAGGTCGCCATCAGTGGTGATCCATTCCTTGTGCCCGTCAAGTTCCCGGGCGGAAACAGGCTGACGTTGGGCGGAGGGATTGGCTTTCAAAAAGGTCTCGATAATATCCTCGCCTTCACTGGCCTCAAGCGAACAAACACAATAGACCAGTACCCCGCCAGGTCTTAGAAGCGAAAAAGCATGGTCCAGCAACCTCCCCTGGAGCGCGGCCAGGCGCAAAATGTCCCTTTCTTTCCTGAGATACGCCACGTCCGGATGACGGCGCAGTGTGCCGGTGGCCGAACAGGGCGCGTCCAGCAGGATCGCGCCAAACCCCTTCTCAGCGGTGAAATCAAAAATATCCGAACAAACAATCGTCGCCTCAAGCCCCACTCTGGCCAGGTTTTCCTTCAACCGCTCAAGCCGCGGCCGTGATTTGTCAACCGCAATCACTTTGGCGCCCCGGCTCGCCAGATAAAGTGTTTTACCGCCGGGGGCGGCACAAAGATCGAGCACATTTTTTCCCTTAACATCACCGAAAAGGCGCGCCGGAAGGCTGGCGGCCAGATCCTGGGCCCACCACTTGCCATCTTTAAATCCGGGCAGGGCTTTTATCAAACCCCTTGGCCTGAGGCGCAGGACCCCTTTAAAGACTTCCCCAGCCTCCAGCGGATGCAGCAACCCCGCTGCGTCTTTTGGGTTTTTCAGAACCACATCCAGCGGCGGCTGGGTGCTAAGCACAGCGGCTATTTTTTTCAGGCTTTCGGCGCCCAGGGTTTTTTCCCAGTGGATACGCAGCCAGGGGGGTAAGTTTTTTTCAGGATTTTTCTCCAAATCCCCCAGGATGTCTTTTTGGCTTCGGACAAAGTTCCGGAGAATCGCATTGGCGAGGTTTTTAAACACCCTTGCGCCGGACCTCTTTGCCTTGGAAATCTCGTTAACCGTGGTGTTAACGGCGGCATGGTCGGGAACATTGAGAAAAAGAATTTGAGTGGCGCCAATCCTTATCCAATGGCGCACCCAAGCGGCCCTCGCGGGCAGGGGTTTTTTCAGCATTTTGCCCATGGCGCTGTCAATCGCCCCCAAATGACGGAACAGGGTGGTCGAGAGATGCTTCACCAGCCCCTTATCGCGCACCTCCAGGTCCGGGTTTTTGGAAAACGCGGTTTCAAGCGCTTCATCCAAGGGCACTTTCTTATCCAGCACCGCCTCAACGATGCCGAACACGATTATTCTTGGATCGGAAGTCTTTGCCATGCGCCCTTTGACCATATTTCCCAGGGGTCTGACCAGTTAAAAACAAACACTGGACAGTTTTTACTCGGGGACAGTATCTTTCCAGACCAACCGCAAACATTATCTGGAAAGATTTGATGCCAAAACCCGATAAGCCAAAGACCAAAAAAGCCAAAACCCCGACACTTGAGAAAAAAACCAGGCCCAAGGAAATCGGCGGGCCCAAAGGACTGGAGCCAACCCGCTACGGGGACTGGGAGCGCAAGGGTATTGTCAGCGATTTTTAAATCGCCTAACGATTCAGCCGGTTTTCCACCAGATTATCGACCACGGCGGGGTCGGCCAGGGTCGTAATGTCGCCGAGGTTCTGATAATCATTTTCAGCGATTTTCCTTAAAATCCGGCGCATGATTTTGCCCGAACGGGTTTTCGGCAGGGCGTTTGCAAACTGCAGGAAATCCGGGGTGGCGATTGGGCCTATTTCCTTCCGGACCCATTGGACCAGCTCGGCTCTGAGGTTCTCCGATCCCTCGGTTCCGGCAACCGGGGTAACGTAGGCATATATCCCCTGGCCTTTGATATCGTGCGGGTAACCGACCACCGCCGCCTCGGCGACCGCCTTATGGGCGACCAGCGCGCTTTCCACTTCGGCTGTTCCCAGCCGGTGGCCGGAAACATTAATGACATCGTCAACCCGCCCGGTGATCCAGTAATAGCCATCCTGATCGCGCCGGGCGCCGTCGCCGGTGAAATACTTTCCGGGATAGGTGGTGAAATAAGTCTCTCGAAAGCGTCCGTGAGCGCCAAAAAGAGTTCGCGCCTGGCCCGGCCAGGAATCCAAAATTACCAGATTGCCGCTGGCCGCCCCTTCGAGAATATTCCCCCCCTCATCCACAAGGGCGGGCTGTACGCCAAACAGCGGCTTGGCCGCCGATCCGGGTTTCAAGTCGGTGGCGCCGGGCAGAGGTGAGATCAGGATACCGCCGGTCTCGGTCTGCCACCAGGTATCAACGACCCCGCAGCGTTCCTCCCCGACCACCCGGTAGTACCACAGCCAAGCCTCAGGGTTGATCGGCTCGCCCACTGTGCCCAAAAGCCGGATTGATTTCCGGGAAGTCGATTTAACCGGCCCTTCGCCCTCGCGCATCAGGGCGCGGATAGCAGTCGGGGCGGTGTAGAAAATATTGACCTGGTGTTTATCCACCACCTGCCAGAAGCGGCTGGCGTCCGGGTAGGTTGGGATGCCTTCAAACATGACGCTGATGGCGCCATTGGCCAGCGCCCCGTAGACGATATAGGTGTGGCCGGTAATCCAGCCGACATCGGCGGTGCACCAGAAAACCTCGCCCTCGCGGTAATCAAAAACGTATTGATGAGTCAGGGCCGCCCACACCATGTAGCCGCCGGTGGTGTGCAGCACCCCCTTCGGTTTTCCGGTCGAGCCGGAGGTATAAAGAATAAACAGCGGGTCCTCGGCGTTCATTTCCTCGGGTTCGCAATCGGCTGAAACGCCCGCTGCCAGATCGTGATACCAAACGTCACGGCCATCCTGCCAGCCGATCTCGCCGCCGGTTCGCCGCACCACCAGAACCGTGTGGACCGCCGGGCATTTTTTCAACGCTTCATCGACATTGGCCTTCAACGGAATTTTTTTGCCGCCACGCACCCCCTCGTCCGCGGTAATGACCGAAGTGGATTTACAATCCAGAATGCGCCCGGAAATGGATTCCGGAGAGAAACCGCCGAAAATAACCGAATGTACGGCGCCAATCCGGGCGCAAGCCAGCATCGCATAGGCGGCCTCGGGGATCATCGGCATATAAATGGTCACCAGATCGCCCTTTTTAATGCCCCGGCTTTTCAAAACATTAGCGAACCGGCAGACATTTTCATAAAGCTCGCCATAGGTGATTTTTTTGGACTCGGCCGGGTCATCCCCCTCCCAGATGATGGCGATGTCATCCTTTTTTTCCGGCAGGTGGCGGTCGATGCAATTAGCTGAGGCGTTCAGGGTTCCATCCTCAAACCAGCGGATTTTAACGTCTCCTGTAAAATCCACGTCCTTGATTTTGGTAAAAGGCTTGATCCAGGTGATGCGCTTGCCGTGCTCGGCCCAGAACGCTTCCGGGTCATCAATCGATTTCCGGTACAACGCATCGTACTGGTCCTTGGTGCACCAGGTGTGCTTGAGGGCCCCGTCCTTGACCGGGATAGTGATATTCTCGCTCATAAAAACCTCCAAAACGTCCGGCAATCTTAAAGACCGGGGCAGAGTTGGCAAGCCCTTTAAGTTTGCCCAGCTTTTTTTGGCAGTCTTGTAAAAGCCGGAGAAAAAAGGGATCGGTAATTGAGTTCAGACCCTAAATAGCTTCCTCGGAAAATGGTCTGGACAACAGGTCGTGAATAACCTCATCAACATTGTCGCCCTTGTGCAGGATGTCATTGACGGCATTGGAAATCGGCATATCAACCCCCATTTCGGCCGCTAGCTTGACGACAATTTTGGCGGTATAAACACCTTCTGTGACGCTTTTTCTCGATCTCAAAATTTCTTCCATGGTTTTTCCCTCACCAAGCGCCTTGCCCAGTGAAAAGTTTCGGCTCAGCGTGCTGGTGCAGGTCAGCACCGTATCCCCCAGCCCGCACAGACCCATCAAAGTCACTGCCCGTCCGCCCTTGGCCTTGGCCAGTGCGATCATTTCGGACAAACCTCTGGTAATCAGGGCCGCCCTGGCGCTATCACCCAGGCCTTTGCCGTGGGCGATCCCGCAGGCGATCGCCAGCACATTCTTGACCGCTCCGCCCACTTGCGCGCCGACAATATCATCGCTCCAGTAAGGGCGAAACGTTTCCTGGCCCAAAGCCATGGTGATGTCTTTGGCGCATGCCTTGCTTTCCCCGGCGATGGTCACCGCAGCCGGTTTGCCCCGCGCAGCGTCAGCCGCAAACGAAGGCCCGGACAATACCAAAATGGGGTTAGCGGGGACAATTTCGTCAATCACTTCGCTAAGCAGCTTGCCGGACTTGATCTCGATCCCCTTGGAGCAGATCACTAACGGGGTCTTTTTAGACAAACCCTCGGCCAGGCTTTCCACGATGTTCCGGGTAAATTGGGCCGGCACCACCAAAAGCAGGAAATCGCAACCGTGTAGATCGTTCAATTTACTAGTAGCGCGGATGTTTTTATCCAATGGAACCCCGGGCAGGAAAATCTTGTTTTCGTGATGAGTGTTGATGTCCCGGGCAACCTCTTTCTCAAAAGCCCAGATCAGGGCCTCTAACCCGGCCCGCCGGGAAACCGTGGCCAACGCCGTTCCCCATGCCCCCGCGCCGACGATGCCTGCTTTTTTCATTGCCATAACTCATTTCCTTCAAAGCCCTGAAGGTGCCCCTAAAACCCGCACTTTTCAAGGGCCTAAACCTTGACGCCTCTTTTACCATGGCCAATTTTGGGGGCGCTTTGCTGATCCAGCGGCCACCGCGCACGGGCCGGAAAGTCGAGCGTGTCGGCGTGGCCCTTGGCCAGGTGTTCCAATCCCGCCCAGGCGATCATGGCACCATTGTCGGTGCACAACCAAAGCGGCGGGGCAAAATAAGAAAACCCTTCCAATTCGCACAAAGCCTCCATATTGCTTCGGATTAAAGCGTTGGCAGCGACCCCGCCGGCGATCACAAAGCGAAGATCGCGGCCATGTTTTATCCGGTACATTTTCATGGCATTTGCCGTGCGGTCCACCAGACAATCGGCAATCGCCGCCTGATAAGAAGCGGCAAGATTGCTGATTTGCTCATTGGTTGGCCTGGCGCCGCTCCTGACAAACTTGTCAACCGTTCTTACCAAAGCCGTCTTCAGGCCGGAAAAGCTGAAGTCACACCCCGGTTTGCCAACCAGCGGACGGGGCAGGGAATAACGCTCAGGATTTCCAGACCTGGCAGTTTTTTCCAGCTTTGGCCCGCCCGGAACCCCGAGGCCCAGAAGCTTGGCGCCCTTGTCAAAGGCCTCGCCTACGGCGTCATCGATGGTGGTGCCGAGGCGGGTGTACTTTTCAACCCCCTCAACACTTAAAAGCTGGCAATGACCGCCTGAGATTAAAAGCAGCAGGTAGGGAAATTCCATATCGCTCACGAGCCGCGGCGATAAGGCATGCCCCTCCAGGTGGTTGATGGCAAAGAACGGTTTGCTGAGCACTAGGGCCAGCGTTTTGGCGCTGACTACGCCGACCATCAGCCCGCCGATCAGGCCAGGGCCGGCGGTGGCGGCGATGGCATCGATATCCCTCAAAGCCAGGCCGGCTTCTTTCAACGCCGCTTTGATCAGGTTGTTCAAATGCTCGACATGGGAACGCGCCGCGATCTCCGGCACTACCCCGCCGTAAATTTCATGTTCCTTGAACTGATTGTAAACGGGATTGGCAAGAATGCGCTTATCGGATGTGACGATGCCAACCGCGGTATCATCGCAGCTGGTCTCAATCCCAAGCATGATCTGTTCTTTTTTTGCGGCCATCCTGTAAAAACCCTGTAGGCAAATGCTTTTGCACCTTATACAGTTTCCTTAGAATTCAGGTAAAGAAAAGTGAGCAGGAAAATCAAAATAGGAACCAGGGGATCCCCGCTGGCATTGGCCCAGGCCAATGAGACCCGCGCCCGGCTGGTCGCGGCCCATGACAGTTTGACGGAGTGTGATATCGAAATCATCCCGATCAAGACCACCGGTGACAGTATCCGGGACCGGCTTTTGCTGCTGGAAGGGGGCAAAGGCCTTTTTACCAAAGAGATCGAGGATCTTCTGCTGGCCGGCAAAATCGACCTTGCAGTTCATTCCACCAAGGATATGCCGGCGGCCCTGCCCGGGGGCCTCATCCTCGCTGCTTTCCTGGAACGCGAAGACCCAAGGGACGCTTTTCTTTCCTTAGGCGCGGCAAGCATCAAGGATTTGCCGAAGGGAGCAGTTATCGGAACTTCATCGCTTCGCCGCCAGGCCCAGGCATTGCGTTTGCGGCCAGATCTTGAGATCGTTCCCTATCGCGGCAATGTCGAAACACGGATCAAAAAAATGAAGGAAGGCGAGGTCGCTGCCATTTTCCTGGCAGCGGCCGGCCTGAACCGGCTGGGGTTGGGCCACGAGATTACCGCCCTGATGTCTTATGAGGAAATGCTGCCGGCCCCTGGCCAGGGCGCCATCTGTATCGAGGCGCGGGAAGAAGATGAAGAAACAGCACGGCTTTTGAAGCCCTTGAATCACAAACCGACCGCGCTTGCGGTCCGGGCGGAACGAGCGGTTTCCCTGGCCCTTGGGGCGTCGTGCCGGATGCCACTTGCGGCCCATGCCAGTTTCAGCGACAATCTTGTTAAAGCCCGGGCGGCGCTATTCAGCCCGGATGGCAAGCAAGCCTGGACGGTGGCAGGAAAGGCCCATGGTGAGAACGATGAGGCCTTG
>JADFFP010000050.1 GCA_022568115.1 Pseudomonadota bacterium
GCCGGAACCAGGGCTGGGGCTATATCCGCTTTGATTATTCCGGCCATGGTTCATCAAGCGGGACTTTCAGGGAAGGGACCATTGGTTCCTGGTTGAGGGATGTTCTTTCCATAATCGATCATTTAAGCGAAGGCCCGCTGGTGCTGGTCGGCAGCTCGCTGGGCGGCTGGCTGGCGCTGTTGGCGGCCTTGGCCCGGCCCGGCCGGGTGAAAGGACTGGTCTGCCTTGCTCCCGCCGTTGATTTTACCGAACGTCTGCTGCGTCCCAGCCTGGGCCAGGAGCTTATGAAAGAAATGGAAGAAAAGGGAGAAATTCAAATTCCCTCCGAATACGGGGATGATCCGTATATATTTACCAAGGCTCTTTTTGATGAGGGGAGAAATCATTTGCTGCTGGATGGGCCGATAAACCTGGATCTTCCGGTTGGTCTCTTGCACGGCATGAAAGACACCGATGTGCCGCATTGGATTTCAGAGAAAATCATGGCGCGGCTGGCGGCTGGCGATAAAAGACTGGTTTTGCTTGAGGGCACCGGTCACCGGCTGTCTTCCCCCGCCGAGCTGGAGCAAATCAAAACCCTTTTGGAAGACGTGGTTGGAAAAGCGGCCCCTTAAGGCCTATGATTCACCACCGGGGCCGCAAAAAACGGAAAAGGAAACGGAAATGAAATTTTTAGGACCGACGGCTATTGTGTTTCTCGTCCCGGCCATTTGCGCCGGGGCGGTCCTGGCCGAAACCCAGTTCGAGCAGGAACAGAAGATTTATCAGGATTGTGTTGAATTAAGCCTATCGGAACCCGACCTTGCGTACACCAACGCCCTGACCTGGTTCGAGACCGGCGGCGGCTTGCCGGCGCACCATTGTGTGGCGTTGTCGCTGGCCGAAATGGGGCGCTATGCCGAAGCCGCGCGGGAGTTGGAGATCATAGCCGATGACATGATCCGGGGTTTTGGCTGGCCGTTTTCCGACCGCCCCCATCCGAAAAACCGCGCCATGCTGGCGGCTATCTACAGCCAGGCTGGCAACGCCTGGCTACTGGCCGGGGAGATTAAAAAAGCCATTACGGTTTTCAGCCTGGGGCTTCGTGAAGTTGAGCTGAACACCCCTGAAAACGCCGGCCTTCTGATCGACCGGGCGCGCGCCCAGGCCAGCTTGGGCAGTTATCAAGAAGCCCTCCGGGATTTGAGCCTGGCTGAAACCATGGTTGCGGAAAACGCAGACATCCTCGCCCTGAAGGCCAATACCTATCGGGCCTTGGGACAATTTGACCTGGCTGAAGATTCCCTCAGGAAAGCTTTCACCCTGAACCCGGTTCACCGCGAAGCGCTGCTGGAGCGTGGAAATTTGAAGCTGGATCGGGGGGACAGTGTGGGCGCCCGGCAGGACTGGGTGAAATACTTAAGCCTTTATCCGGAAGGGGCGGGCGCTGATGCCATTCGCAGGAACCTGGAAGCGCTGGATGTGACGGTCGAGGAATTTGACCCGGAAGAAAGCCAGGCGGGTGGGGGCGAAAACTAGCCCTCGGTCCATTCCGCCCTGACTGCCGCCACCGGGTCTCTCAATCCTGAGGCCTTTAAATGTTCTATATCCTTGTCCTCCGAAAGTTGCTGGATGGCCCACGCCGCCGCCCCGCGCACCAGCGGTGAGGGGTCTTGCAATAAAACTGTAACTTTGGAAACCAGAGCTGCATCCCCGGAATTTCCGGCGGCAACCAGGACATTACGCAAAAACCTGTCACGCCCGGTGCGTTTGATCGGCGACCTTGAGAAAAGGGTCCGGAACCCGGGCTCATCCAGGTCCAGCAGTTCGGCCAGCTCCGGTGATTTCAGCTCCTCCCGGGCAAAGTAGTCGATGTCCCTGGAGACCTTGGCGTATTTGTTCCAGGGACAGACCGCCAGGCAGTCGTCACAGCCGTAAATCCGGTTGCCGATAGCTTTCCGGAACTGTTTCGGGATCGGCCCCTTGTGTTCGATCGTGAGGTAGGAAATACACTTTCTGGCGTCCAGCTGGTAGGGCGCGGGAAATGCTTTTGTCGGGCATACATCAAGGCACGCCCGGCAGCTGCCGCAGGCGTCCGGGAACGGTTCGGAGGATTTCAGGTCAAGCGTGGTAAAGATCGCGCCGAGGAAAATCCATGAGCCGAATTTCCGCGACACCAGATTGGTATGCTTGCCCTGCCAGCCAAGGCCCGAAAGCCGGGCCAGCGGTTTTTCCATCACCGGGGCGGTATCGACAAACACCTTGACCGGGGTTTGAAATTCCTCATTGATCCACCTTGCCAGAACCTTCAGGCGTTTTTTCACCAGATCATGATAATCGCCCCCGCGGGCGTAAACAGAGATGTTGCCAACACTCTTCATTGCCAGGTTTTCAAGGGGATCGCCGGCGCCTGCGTAATTCTGACCCAGCATGATGATGCTTTTAACTTCCGGCCACAAAACCCTGGGCGACTTGCGCCGTCCGGCTTTGGCCTCAAGCCAGTCCATATCCCCGTGCCAGCCGTATTTGAGGAAATCGGAAAGCCGCTCTCCCGCCTCAACGGGAAGGCTGCCGGCGCTGGTAAAGCCAATGTCATCAAAACCGGCTTCAAAGGCTTTTTCGGTTATTTGCTGTTCTCGCGACATGAGTTTACGGCCTAGAAATCAAGTGCGGTATAATGGTCGGGGGGCTTCAGGCCGGCCAGGTAATCCTTCAACAGCGGCCGGAAACTCTTGCGGCATTTCACCTTGGCGTACCATTCCCGGACATGGGGGTAATCCGGCCAGTTGATCTCACCGAGGTAATCAATCGTGGATATTTGCGCCGCGGCGGCCAGGTCGGCGATCGAAAAGTCCGCCCCGTTAAGGTAGTTGCGTTTCCCCGCCAGGTGTTCCAGATAACTCAGGTGGTGACCAAGATTGGTTTGTCCGGCGCGGATTTTAGCGGCATCGGGACCGCCCATCTTGAGGTATTTCTTGAGCACCCGCTCGGTCAAAAGCGGGGTTGTGACTTCCCTTTGGAACTTGAACAGGAACCACTCCAGCAGGCGGCGGGCCCCGGCCCGGGCAACCATATCGTTGGGAAAAAGGGAGGGCTCCGGGGCCATTTCCTCAAGATATTCAAGAATCGCCATATGGCCCGCAATCACGGCCTTGCCATTCAGCAGCACCGGAACCTCGCCGGCCGGATTCATTTTCAGGAATGCTTCACGGCGTTCCCAGGTTTTTTCCGCCTTGAGCTGGTAGTCCAGGCCCTTTTCCTCACACACCAGGCGGACCAGGCGGCACGGCGGGGAAAGCCAGAGATGGTAAATCGTCAGCATTAGGGTCTGGACTCAATTGCCGAGTGGAACTGTGTTGGCTCTGAAAAAGCAGTAAAACAGGAGAAAAACACAGGCGATACGGAATATCGGCGCGTATTTTCGACATATTTTACCGCTTTTTCAGGCCAACCCTTAAAGGGCCACGCCCAAATCGGCCAGAACAGTGTCAAAAGCGCTTCAAATAGATGTCTATTTTTCATCCCTTTTTCCTTGTTCTGACCGATTTTTGCACCAATGTTTTCTGTGGCACAGCCCTCATCGGTAATTAAGTTCATACCCTAGGCACTTTAGCTGAAACTTCCCCTTCCCGCCATATTCAAAACTCGCTTAAGAGTTTCCATTTTTGTCGGGAAAGAATGCCTGCTATAAGACTGAAGCGCTTTAAATAACCTGACCGGAGCCTTTATGCCGTACCTCTATCTGTTCATTCTGGCGGTGATCCAGGGAATAACGGAATTTTTGCCGATTTCCTCATCCGGACACCTGGCGGCAATGCCCCAGGTCATGGCCTGGCCGGACCAGGGGCTTTTAATTGATGTTTCGGTCCACCTCGGCACCCTGCTTGCGGTGATGCTGTATTTCAGGCGGGATGTCATGGCCCTGGCGTGCGGCGGGCTGGCGGTCATCGGGGTCGGGAAAAAGTGTCAGGCTCAGGCGAAACTGTTCCGGCTGCTGGTGCTGGCCTCGTTGCCGGTGCTGGCGGCGGGGGGTGTGCTGGCGGTTTCCGGATATGGTGAGATTTTCAGGCGGGTCGATATTATTGCCGCCGCCTCGATCGGATTCGGGCTGCTGCTCTACCTCGCCGACCAGAAGGGCGGCAATGACAAATTCTACCAGAATATGCAAGCCCGCCCGGCGCTGATGATCGGGCTGGCCCAGGTGCTGGCGTTGATCCCCGGCGCCTCGCGCGCTGGCGTCACCATGACAGCGGCGCGCATGCTCGGCTTCAAGCGCACCGAGGCGGCGCGCTTTTCGATGCTGTTGTCGATCCCGGTGATCCTGGCGGCGGGCAGCTGGAGCACCTACCAGCTGATCACCACCGGCACCAGCGGGGATCTGGCCGGGGCCGCCTTTGCCGCGGTGATTTCTTTCCTGACCGCGCTGGCGGCGATCCATTTTCTGATGACCTGGCTAAAGCGCGCCAGCATGACCATATTTGTCATCTACCGGGTATTGTTCGGGGCAGCGCTGCTGGCGTTTTTGGTCTTTTAGGCAAACCGGCCGCGGGGACGGTACTGCACCAGATAGCCGGGAACCACTGAGGTTATTGATGTCGGCTTGATGCCAAAGGCCTCGAAGCCTTTGGCCTTGGCCGGGACCACGTTGTCATTTTTCAAAAGCCTAACCTGATCCAGCGTCAAGGGCGGGGTGATGGGCAGGAGTTTGGCCCACAGCTGAAACCACCAGCCGAAAAATCCGGCGATCGGAAAGGGTATCGGGGCAATGAATTTCTTTACGCCAATGACTTCCAGCATATAGTCCAGCAATTCGCGGAAGGTATAAACCTCAGGCCCGCCCAGCTGGTAAATGTTGCCTTGATACTGGCCGGAATTCATGACCGCGCGGACCACAGCCTCGGCCACATCCTCGACATAAACCGGCTGAAACCGGGTTCCCGGGCACACGACAGGGATCGGCAAAACCGGGTTCTTGGCCATTTTGGCGAACAAATTGAAAAAACTGTCGTTGGGCCCGAAAATAATGCTCGGGCGCAGGATGACCGCTTTCGGAAAAGCGGCTTTGACGGCTTTCTCCCCCTGCCATTTGGTGCGGGCGTATTGTGAGGGGGAGTGTTGATCAGCGCCGATCGCGGAAATGTGGATCAGGGTTTGCACCCCTTCCTTTTTGGCGGCTTTTGCGATTGCCGCCGCCCCTTCGGCCTGGAGGGCCTGGAATTTTTGCCGGCCTCGCGATTCGTAAAGAATGCCGACGCAATTGATCACGATACCGGCGCCATCGATGGCCTTTATCACGGTTTCTTCCCGGGAAATGTCGGCGAAGGTGGTTTGCACCTGGCCGGGATCACCGAAGGGTTTCAGGAACAGGGCCTCATTGGGATGGCGTGAAGTGGCGCGGATGCGGTAACCGTGATGGCAAAGCCGCTCAACGATGGCGCGCCCCACCTGGCCCGAGGCGCCGAAAATTGTCACCAGTCGATTGCTCATGGCGCCGGTTCCCTTTCCTTTTCCGGGATAATGTTACCATAAACCTTTTTCAGGGGTCTTTGACACCCTAAATACTTGACAAACGCCCCTTCTATGAGTAGCCCTGCGAACGCTTGAGTTGGCCCAGGTGGCGGAATTGGTAGACGCGCTAGCTTCAGGTGCTAGTGGCCGTATGGTCGTGGAAGTTCGAGTCTTCTCCTGGGCACCACCCGCCTTCGCACAAGGCTTCGGCGAGGCAAGCCCGAGCCGAAACTTGTAATAGTTAAGCGGCGTGTCTCGCCATAGCTTTATGCGACGGCGGGCTCTGGCAAGCAGCGCATGAATTAGGAAAAACCAATGGCGATATATTTTCACGAAGGGGATTTGCCGGAAAGCGTCAAGCTTGGCAAAGTAATTGCGGTTGATACCGAGACCATGGGGCTCAAGCCCCACCGTGACCGGCTGTGCCTGGTCCAGCTGTCGGCTGGGGATGGCGATGCCCATCTGGTGCGCCTGAAAAAGGACGCCTACCAGGCTCCCAACCTGAAAAAAATCCTTGGCGATCCGGGGATCCTGAAAATTTTCCATTTTGCCCGCTTTGATCTGGCGGTGATCCAGAAATACTTAAGCGTCAAGGCCACGCCGGTTTACTGCACCAAACTCGCTTCCAAACTCAGCCGCACTTCGGTTGACCGTCACGGCCTGAAGGATTTGTGCCGCGACCTGCTGGAAGTGGAAATTTCAAAAACCAAGCAGTGCTCGGACTGGGGAGCGGAAATCTATGACCAGGCCCAGCTGGAATACGCCGCCAGCGACGTTCTTTACCTGCACCAGCTAAAAGCGAAGCTGGACAAACTTTTGAAACGTGAAGGCCGTGCGCATCTGGCCGAAGCCGCCTTTCGGTTCCTGCCGGCACGGGCCGAGATGGACTTACTTGGCTGGGAAGCGACCGATATTTTCAGCCACGCCTGATCGCCGCCGGTTATTTTCTGAGTTGAGAATCAAACCCACCTCTGGTATTAGGGACCGGAGCAAAGGCAGATGCATCCAATCCAAATGCGTTTTTATCTTTCCGAGTCGGACGCTGGTTTTGAAAAGGCCGTGATTTGAAAATTTTGAGGATACTTTTTTACACTGTTCTACTGGTGCTGGGAAGCGCTGTGGCCAGTATCGCTGATACCGATTCGCTCTTCAACGGGCACGATACCGAACAACCGATTGAAATCGTCGCTGATAACTTCACCATCGATCAGGACGCCAAGATCGCCACCTTTGAAGGCAGGGTCGAGGCCATCCAGGGAAACCTGATCTTCACCACCGAAACCCTGCGGGTTTTTTATGAAACCAAAGAAGGCAAGGACGAACCCTCGATCGTCCGCCTGGATGCTGCCGGCCGGTTCAGGATGGAATCACCCTTCGAGGTGGCCGAGGGAGACTGGGCTATCTACGACATCAAGAGCAAAACAATTACGATTGCCGGCCACGTAACGCTGCGCCGGGAACAATCGGTCATTTCCGGCGATCGTCTGGAAATTGATCTGGGAACCGGCCTGAGCAAATTCAACGGCGCCCCGTTTAATGCCGAGACCATGCAGATCGGACGGGTCAGGGGACGCTTCTCACTTCCCGATGAAACCAAGTAAATAAATTTCCCGGCCCGGACTTTTTGTTGCTTTTTTCACGAAAATTCTCCTCATCCCTTCTGCATTGGAGCATTCTCCCCTATATTAGGGGGTAGCAAGGATCCTAAATTTTCAGGAGCGGAGTGAATGGCCCGGGAGCCCAAATTACAGCAGCGCCAGGTACAGCGTCTCACCATGACGCAGGAAATGCAGTTATCCCTGCAAATTCTCCAGTATGATGCTGTCGACTTGGCCGCTTACCTCGGCCGCGAAATAGAAGCCAACCCGCTGATGGAATTTAGCGGAGACGGCCCTCCCGCCCCGCCGAAAAAAGATCAAACTAATCCCGGCCAAGGCGCTGAAGGCGCCATAGAAAGTCCCGAATCGGTAGATAAGGCCCTCTACAACACGGTCTTTACCAACGATTGTAGCGGGGAAAATGCTATTAAACCCCAAAGCGACAACAGCGGGTTCCATGAAACCGCTCCCTTCCCGGTCTCGAACGCCGGCGGTGGACTTTCCCCCAATTTTCAAAAAGAAAAAACGCTTCATGACCATATTCACGACCAGCTCAGCCTGCTGGTGCTGGAGCCCAAGGCCGGAATGATAGCCAACTATCTTGCCGACAGCCTTGATGAGGCTGGTTATCTGGCCACGCCCCTGGAAGAGGTGGCAGAGGCCCTTGGCTGTACCCTAGAGGCAGTGAAGGGGGTTCTCTCCACCCTGCAGGAATTGGAACC
>JADFFP010000051.1 GCA_022568115.1 Pseudomonadota bacterium
AAGATTCTTTCCAATCTTGATCCGTTAATTGATCAAAACGATCCCAAAAAGAGGTTCTTCGGCAAGGTCCTGAATTACTCTCTTGTGTACGGAGCAGGTGACGGTGAAATTGCGTACCAAATGAAGACAAATCGACAAGAAGCGACAAAGGCTCGTATCAAATTCTTTGAAGTCTATGCAGGTATCCGGTCCTACATCGACGAGACTGGCCGTCAGGCAGAGAAAGACGGCTGCGTCCGAACCATGATGGGGAGAAGGAGAAGCATGATTCAATTCTTTTCCCTTTCCCAGAAGCAGTGAAGCCGCCTCATCCGGGTAGTCTGTACACATCATCAGGTTAGGGTCGCTTGCCGACGACCATCGGCTCATTGTATCCCACAGCGCCAGGTGATCACGACCGTGCAATTCGGGTGAAACGATACAGACGAGCTTGTTCGATGACAGGTATTGCTCGACGATCGCTTCGGAAAACCAAATATCAAATAACGCATCCAGCCATACGCCAGCCGCCCGGTCCAAAAAACTCGGCTCACGCTCGACTTCGCTGGCCCGCGAAAAGACGGGGAATCCTTCCTGTAGGTAACCCAACATGTCGGGAACGGCCATATCAAATACGAAGTACCGTGAAATATCATGCTTCATCAAGGCCTGCTTTAAAGGCTTTTGAAGGCCATCGGCCTTGATGTTCAGCGCCAGCGGCAGGTCACGCTCGAATTCTTTGTAAAGAGACAAGAAATCATCCAGTGACATGGCGGCTTGATCGGGAATGTCGTGGGAGATCACCAGACCGCATTGATGGTCTCGAACGTCGGTTTCGGTGCCGAATGAACTCCTAAATGAGCGCTCGAAGGCGGCCTTGGTGTTCTGCTCGCCGACGGACGGGTACCCGTGGCGCATCTGTCCGATGCGTTCGCGTAGTTTCTCGATGGCGGACGCCAGCGCGCGCTGTCCCGCCCTTTGGATGACCGGGCCGTCGGCGATCGGATCGGAAAAGGGAAAGCCCAGCTCGAGCGCGTCGGCGCCATTTTCAACCAGGCCTTCGATGATTTTGAGCGAAGTTGCGGGATCGGGGTCGCCCAGCACAAGAAACGGGATAAAGACCCCTTCGCCTTTGCTTTCGGCCCTGCTGAACAGTTTTTGATAGCGGTCCATTAGGGTCTGATTTCCCTAAGAGCTTTTTCGGCCAGGGCCAGATCCTTGTCGCCACGGCCCGAAAGATTGACCAAAAGGCGCAAGGGTTTGCGGCTTTTTTTCACCATCTTCAGGGCATGCGCCAGCGCGTGGGCGGATTCCAGGGCGGGAATGATACCCTCTTTCCGTGACAGCAGCTGGAACGCCTCCAGCGCTTGCCTGTCAGTAATGCCAACATACTGGGCGCGCCCGGTTTGGTGCAAATGGGCATGTTCCGGGCCGACCGCCGGATAATCGAGCCCGGCTGAAATGGAATGGGAATCGCGGATCTGGCCATCCCCATCCTGCAAAATGAGTGAGCGGCTGCCATGCAAAACCCCTTCCTTCCCCTTTTGGATCGAAGCGCAGTGCAGCCCGCTATCAAGGCCCTTGCCCGCCGCTTCGACGCCGATCAGGCGGACATCTTTATTATTTAGAAAGGGGGCAAAAATCCCGATCGCATTGGAACCCCCGCCGACGCAGGCGATCACCGCATCGGGCGGGCGGCCCTCGGCTGTAAGAAACTGCTTTTTGGCCTCGGCGCCGATCACCGTCTGGAAGGTTTTGACCATCAGGGGATAGGGGTGCGGCCCGGCGGCGGTGCCCAGCAGGTAGTGGGTGGTTTCATAAGAGCCTGCCCAGTCCCTCAAGGCCTGGTTGATCGCCTCCTTCAAGGTCGCGGCGCCGGCAGTGACCGGGATCACCTGGGCGCCCAGCAGCTTCATGCGGAAAACATTGGGCTGCTGGCGCTTGATGTCCTTGCTCCCCATGTAAACCACCGCCTTAAGACCCAGCACGGCGCAGGCGATCGCGGTTGCCACCCCGTGCTGACCGGCGCCGGTTTCGGCGATTATGCGCCTCTTGCCCATGTGCTTGGCGAGCAGCGCCTGGCCCAGCGCCTGGTTGGTCTTGTGCGCCCCGCCGTGCAGCAGATCCTCGCGTTTCAGGTAGATACGGCTTTTCAATCCCGCAGTCAGGTTGTGGCTGAGCGTCAGCGGCGTCGGGCGTCCGGCATAGGTTGTCAGCAGGGTATTGAGCTGAGCCTTGAACGCGGAATCTTTTTGAGATTTCAGGAAAGCCTGCTCGAGCTGAAGGAGGGCCGGGACCAGCAGCTCGGGCACGAACATCCCGCCAAAATTGCCGTAATAGGGGGAGGGATTTTTTTTCAGCATGGTCTTTTCTCCGCTGCGCCGTCCTTGAATTTTCTGATGGTCCGGAACAGGTCTTTCATTTTTTTCAGCGACTTGATGCCCGGCGCGGCCTCCACCCCTGAGCAAATATCAATCAAGGGCGCCCCGGCCGCCAGCGCCGCCAATACGTTGCCGGCATGAATTCCGCCCGCCAGTCCGTAACTAGCCGGCATTTTTGTTTGGTTCAGACAAGTCCAGTCGAAGGCCCGGCCGGTGCCGCCAAATTGGCTTGCTGTTCTGGTGTCGAACAGCAAACGGTCGGCATGGGGCAGGCGGCGGGGCGCCGGACCGCCATCAAGCGCCAGCGCCTGCCATATTTCGCAACCCTCGGGCAGCAGCGATCTTAACCGGGCCCGGTACGCGGTGGTCTCCCGGCCATGAAGCTGGACCCCGGAAAGCTTAAGCTGGGCGGCGATAGCGGCGGCATATTCCGGGGTTCTTCCGCGAAAGACGCCAATCCACCTCAAGGGTATCCCGGCCCTGATTTTCCTGGCCCGTGAGGGGGGGATGGCGCGCGGCGTTCCGGCAACGAAGTTCAGGCCGCCGTAGGTGGCGCCGCATTGGTAGGCGTCATGAGCGTCGCTCTTCCGGGTTATCCCGCAAATCTTGACCTCGCCAAATACCAGCTGGCGCACCAGCAGATCACGGGCGTTGCTTTGCATCAGTGCGCTTCCGATCAGGAAAGCGCCGACGTGTTTGCCAAGCGCGATGACGTCTTGACGGGTGGCAATCCCTGATTCGGAGACCAGCAGAGCGCCTGGCGGGGCCAGCTGCGCCAGTTTATGCGTGGTCTCAAGCGATATTTTGAGCGTTTTTAAATCACGGTTATTGATGCCGACCAATTCGGCGCCGAGAGACTTTGCCCGCTCCATTTCTTGCTGGTCGTGAACCTCGGTCAGGATTTCCAGCCCGATGCTCCGGGCGCAGTTCCGAAGGTGAAGGTAAGTTTTGTCGTCGAGGATCGAGAGCATCAGCAAAATCGCATCGGCCCCGGCCCGATGGGCGTTCAGCACCTGAACTTCATCGATAAAGAAATCCTTGGCGAGGATCGGCAGGTTGGTTTTTTTCCTGAAGGCAGAAAGATCTTCCAGGCTGCCGCCGAAGAATTTCTTCTCGGTCAGCACCGAGATCGCATCGGCGAACGGGAGGTAGATTTTCGCCAGGTTGTCGACCGTTATCTGCGGCAGGAATATTCCTTTTGATGGAGAGGCTTTCTTGCATTCAAAAATAAACCGGGGTCCCGGCCGGCTTAACGCCAGCGCGCGGCTGAGGGGTTTTCGCCGTTGCACTGGACTTTTTACCTGGAACCGGCTGAGCCGCCTTCCCTTAGCGATTTCCCGGGCCCGGTTGGCGACGATCAGATCAAGCACCCCCGCCCCGGACGGGGAGGGGGGCCTGATTGACCCGGGGAGGGATGCGGTCATGATTTTAAGTCCCGCCATGTTTGATGGAATGCCGGACGAAGGCGTCCAGAATATCCAGTGATGATCCATCGGAAAGCGCCCTGGAGGCCCGCGCCACTCCACCCCGGATGGATTTGGCGAGGCCGGCCAGGTAGAGCAAAACCCCGGCGTTGGCGGCCACCACCCCTCCTTGAGCATCGCCGCCATAGCCCGACAATATATTTTTGATAATCCGGGCATTGTCCAGCGCCGAGCCGCCTTCAAGCGAAGAAAGATCGCATTCCTCCAGGCCCAGTTTTTCCGGGGTCAGGGTAATCTTCCTGATCTTGCCGTCTTTCAGGGTGAAGCCTTCGGTCGGGCCGTGCAGGGCCACCTCGTCGACCCCGCTGCCGTGGACCACCATCGCCGACCGGCAGCCGAGCAGCTTCAGGGTTTCGATCACCGGGCGGCACAGCCCGGGGGCATAAACGCCGACCAATTGCACCGGCGGGTGCGCCGGGTTGACCAGCGGGCCGAGGATATTGAACACCGTCCTGGTTTTAAGCTCTTTTCGGACCACCCCGACATTTTTTACCGCCTGGTGGTAAAGGGGGGCGTAAAGAAACGTGAAACCGATCTCATCGAGGCAGGCGCGGGCGGCGTCTGGCTTAAGCGATACCTTTGCCCCCAGTGCCTCCAGGACATCCGCAGAGCCGGAGCGTGAGGAAACCGAACGGTTGCCGTGTTTGGCCATCGGCAGCCCGCAAGCCGCGGCGGCAAACGCGGCCGCGGTTGAAATGTTAAAGGTCAGGGCGCCGTCCCCGCCGGTCCCCGCGGAATCCGCGAACAGATAGGACGGGCGGTCAAAATCCAGCGCCTCGCGGTGCAGGATCGAAGCCGCGCCGGCGATCTCTTCCGGCGTTTCCCCCTTGATTTTCAGCGCCACCAAAAGCGCGGTGATCTCGATATCGGTCAAAAGACCCCGGATCACTTCGTCAAATAGCAGCTCGCTGTCCTGCCGGGAGATGTCCTGGCCCGCGCAAAAGCGATCGAAGAAAATTTTCGAGGGCGGGAAATTGGCCTCAATTTCCACAGGCCTCAAGTGTTTTATGGCATTTTGTTTCATTGTTCTCTCATTTTCGTTGTGGGTGAGCTTACCGGTTCGGGATAAAAAAATTCCGCCAACCGGCGGAACTTTGTGAATTTAAACTGATCTGGGTGTCAGTAGATCAAGACGCAAATAACCCGCCGGGGGAGGAATTGCTCCACCACCAGTTGCTGCGGGCCGTTACGGTCTTGTTCATCATGCCGGGAGGCTTGCACGGGAAGCCGGGTGAGTCAACCGGCGTTCTCAAATGCGCCGGTCAAAGAAATGTGAAGACCAGGTGCGATCACAACCCCTGTTAACTGGCCACGAACTGTTCCATCAGGATCCGTTTGTCGAGGTCGTGGTCGGGATCGAACATCAGCTTCAGCTCGACCGATTTATCCTCGGCGATGGTGATGTCGATGACATCGCGGATCTCGGTCTGGTCGGCGACCGCCGAGACCGGCCGGTAACCGGCTTCCAGGATCTCAAGCCGGATGTTTGAAGACAGCGGCAGCAGCGCCCCGCGCCAGCGCCGCGGGCGGAACGCGCTGATCGGAGTCAGCGCCATCAACTCGGTGCCGAGCGGGATGATCGGCCCGTGGGCGGAAAGATTGTAGGCGGTCGAGCCCGCCGGGGTCGCCACCAGCACCCCGTCGGCGACCAATTCTTCCATCATCACCTTGCCGTCGACATGGATGCGGATCTTGGCCGCCAGCCGGGTCTGGCGCAATAGCGAAACTTCATTAATGGCGAGCGCCTGATGGCTCTTGCCGTCCCTTGTCCCGGCCTTCATGCGAAGCGGGTGCAAGAGGTGCAATTTGGCATTGCTCAAGCGTTCCATCAGGCCATCGGGCCGATACTCGTTCATCAGAAATCCGACCGTACCGCGGTTCATGCCGAAGATTGGTTTGCAGTGGGGGAGGGTGCGGTGCAGCGTTTCCAGCATAAAGCCGTCGCCGCCCAGCGCCACGATGATATCGGCCTCAGCTTCCGGCGCGGTCGGGTACAACCCCTCGAGTTTCTTTTTGGCCGCCTCTGCGTCCTTGGTCCTGGAACTTATGACAGCGATTTTTTTACTCATCTTAGCCACCGGTTACATTCATGTGGCGGGCGACCGCTGGGCGCCCAACAGCCATCGCCGTCTCGAAATCGTGGGCCTCGGGCTTTTTTTCGATAGCGCCCCGGATCGCCGCCTTTAAAGTGGCGCCGGTCTTGTCGCAGCGCAAGGCTTGGCGCAAATCAACCTTGTCGTTCTGGCCCAGACACATATAAAGGACACCGGTGCAGGTGATGCGGATACGGTTGCAATTCTCACAGAATTTTTCAGAAAGCGGCGTGATAAAGCCAACCCGGCCGCCGGTCTCATTGATGTCGAAATAGCGCGACGGCCCGGCGGTGGCGTGATTTGAAGGGGTCAGGGTGAAAGTTTTCTCCAGCGCTTGCTTGACCTTGGGCAGCGGCAGGTACCAGGCGCTGCGCTGGCCGTCGACCGCGCCGATCGGCATGATCTCGATCAGGCTGAGGTCCATGCCCATCCCGCCGCACCAGCGCACCATGTCCGGGATTTCATGGTCATTGACGCCACGTAGCGCCACCATGTTGATCTTGACCTTCAAGCCGGCCTCGCGGGCCGCCTCGATCCCGGCTATGACAGCATCAAAATTGCCCGGCCGGGCGATCCGGGCGAAGTTGTCAGCATCGAGGCTGTCGAGCGAGATATTGATGCGCCGCACCCCGGCGCCGTAAAGATCGGGGGCGAAATGCGGCAGCTGACTGGCGTTGGTGGTCAGGGTCAGCTCCTCAAGGCCGCTCCCGAGGCGTTCGCCCAAGCCCCGGAACAGGCGGATGATATCCCTCCTGACCAGCGGCTCACCGCCGGTGACGCGGATTTTCCTGATCCCCAGCTCGATCAGGGTGGACCCTAAGTATTCCAGCTCTTCCAGGCTCAACACCTCCGGTTTGGGCAGAAATTTGATGTCGCGCGGCATGCAATAACGGCAGCGGAAATCGCAACGGTCGGTGACCGACAGGCGCACATAGTCGATGGTTCGCCCGTAGGGGTCGACAAGGGCATTTTGGGGGCGTTCAAGCATCCCCTGATTTATAGGGATATCAGCAGCCTAAGGCCAGAGGATATGTTGCCAATCCCGGAATCTGGCATTAAAATGATTGAAATCATGAAGGAGGCGGCGATGAACGACAGTCAAAAATTTACCAATGTCAAGGAAAGCGTCTCTGATGAGGAGTGGCGGCTGCGCTGTGACCTGGCGGCGTGCTACCGCTATGCCGCCGATCAAAAGTGGGACGATCTGATCTTCACCCATTTTTCGGTGCGCCTGCCGGGCAAGGACAAGCAGTTCCTGATCAACCCGTTCGGGGTGCTGTTCGAGGAAATTACCGCCTCCAATCTGGTCAAGATCGACATCAAGGGCAAGCCGCTGCACCCAACCCCCTATATCGTCAACCCGGCTGGCTTCGTACTCCATTCCGCGATCCATTCGGCGCGCGAGGACGCCCACTGCATCATCCATCTGCACACCCCTGAGGGAATCGCGGTGGCCGCACAAAAGGAAGGCCTGCTGCCAATCAGCCAGACCGCGCTGTCGGTCTTCTCTGACCTCGCCTACCATGACTATGAGGGGATTGTTTTTGATGCCGAGGAAAAGGAGCGCCTGATCCCCAATATCGCCGGCAAGAACTGCATATTGCTCCGCAACCACGGCCTGCTGGCGACCGGCAAGACCATCGCGGAAAATATCCAGGCCATGGAAACCGTGGACGACCAGCCCGTGGTGGCGAGTGTGGACAACCCCCGCAGTCCCACCGGAGGCCTGGCAATCCTTCGCGGCAACCTGGCGCCCGAAGGGGCCGTTATCAAGGTGGCCGGCCACCAGGAGCGGCTCTACCAGGGGCCCGCCAGGGTTTTCGATCAGGAACAGGCCGCCTTTCAGGCCATCCAAAAT
>JADFFP010000052.1 GCA_022568115.1 Pseudomonadota bacterium
GTCTGGAGAATGCCAACCATAAAAGTTCAGATTCAAAGTGCGGATGAAAACTTAAAAAATTTCTGCAGAATAAATGCCGAACCCCAATGCCGGGTAAAATGGGCTACCTACAGTTATGTCAGTCCTGAGGAGTCTTCCCCAAAGGAATTAAGAGATTTAAGTTCTTCTGATTTTACGATTGTTGGCGAGATAGAGGAATATAGACTAGTTTGGTTGGTAGATTTTTTTGAAAAATTAAAAAGGTCTACAATGGGTCAAGAGCTGATTGTTCAAGGGATTGCTTACAAAGATTGGCGTTCAATTGGAGAAGAAAACGAAGGGTTTGAACTTTTCAAATCTGGAAAAGCTGATTTCATTTTAACCTATGTAAAATCCGGCCGAATTAGCGAGGGGAAACCTTGGGGCTACATTGTCTGGTTTTGTAAATACAATAAGGAAAAAAGGCACTGCATAACTTCTGAGAATGCTCCGAGGGCTGAGGTTTATTTTCTTTCTCCAAATGAAGTAAGGGTCGAATTTAAGCTCCTTGTCTTTTAGGAAAAAGATGATCACTTAAGACCCAAAAGCAGGGTTTTAAATTATATTCCACCCCCTCACCTTAATCCTCTCCCACGAGGGGAGAGGAAATGCTGTTGAGGTACCACATCTTAATCCCCTCTCCCTTGATGGGAGAGGGTAGGGTGAGGGTGAAATGTCTTATAAACTTTAAATTTCAAAATTCGTAATTACATCTATAAGATATCCTGTATATCCTGAAAGAAACCGAAGGAGGCCTTATTTATGACCGTTCTATGGATTTTTCTGACGCTGGTTATCCTGATTGGCCTTTATGTGGTCTTGACCTACAACCGCTTTGTCAAGCTCAAGGTCAACGTCGAGGAGGCGTGGTCCGACATCGAAGTGCAGATGAAGCGCCGCTATAACCTGATCCCCAACCTGATCTCGACCGTCAAGGGCTACGCCAAGCACGAGCGGGGCGCGTTCGAGGCGGTCACCAAGGCCCGCACCGCGGCGATGAAGTCGACCGGCGGGGCGGAAAGCCAGGGCAAGGCGGAGGGCATGTTCACCAGCGCCCTGAAGACCCTGTTCGCGGTCGCCGAGGCTTACCCTGAACTCAAGGCCGACAAGAGCTTCCAGAAATTGCAGGCCGAGCTTTCCGCGCTGGAAGACTATATCCAGAAGGCCCGGCGCTTTTATAACGGCAACGTCCGGCTGATCAACACCCTGGTCAACCAGTTCCCCTCGAACCTGGTGGCGCGCGCGTTCGCCTTCATCACCGCCGAGTTTTTCGAGCTCGCCGAAGCCGAGGCCGCAGCCGCCAAACAGCCGCCCAAGGTGGAATTCTAGGGCATGCTGTTCCGGGGGACCGTACTGGGGTTGTTACTCCTGATCTCTTCCGCCGCCCTCGCGGAGGAGGCGATTCTTTCCTACGACAGCAACATTGTGGTCGGCGAAGACGGTGCGCTGACCGTCACCGAAACCATCCGGGTGCGCGCCGAGGGCCGGGAGATCCGGCGCGGCATCTACCGCGATTTCCCGACCGATTATAAATTGCCGAACGGCGCCCGGATGACCACCACCTTTGACGTCACCTCGGTAACCCTGGACGGCGGGCCGGTGAAGTGGACCACTGCGCGTCAGGGCAACGGCACCCGGGTCAGGATCGGCGACGCCAACGTGTTCTTGAGGACCGGCGACTACACCTACACGATCAGCTACCGGACCGAACGCCAGCTCTATTTCGGCGAAGGCTTTGATGAGCTTTACTACAACATTACCGGCGACGGCTGGGACTTCCCGATCACTAGCGCCAGCGCCACGGTGCTCATTCCCGCAGGGGCCGTGATCCAGGACACCCGCGCTTTTACCGGGCGGCAAGGGGCAGAAGGCCAGGCCTTTACTTTAGAGCATTTGAGCGAGCGTCAGGTGCGCTTTACCACCACCGGCCGGCTTGGGCCGCGTGAAGGGCTGACGATCGTTGTCACCTGGCCGGAAGGTTTTGTCACCCGCCCCACCGGGAGCGAGAAGGCGGCTAATTTTCTGGCTGATAATCTGTCGCTGATCGTCGCCTATATCGGCCTTCTGATGGTAATAGGTTACTTTTATTACGCCTGGGCACAGGTCGGCAAGGACCCGGATGAGGGTCCGATTTATGCCCGTTACGACCCGCCCCGCGGCATCTCGCCCGGGGCTATGACCTATGTCACCAAGCGCGGCTACCGCAATCAGGCCTTTACCGCGGGCGTAGTCAACATGGCGGTCAAGGGGTACCTGACGATCCGTGAAAAGGGCCGGAAAAAATTCATTTTGAGCAAAACCGGCAACCCGGCGCGGTTGTCCGAGGGTGAAAAAGCGATCGCCAGCAAGCTGTTGGGCAACGTCTCCGAGATTGAGACCAAAACCAAAAACCACAAGGATTTCCGGGCGGCGATGAATGCCCAGGAAAATGTACTGGAAAAAAATCACGAGGGGATCAGCTTTGTCCGCAACCAGAAGCATTTCTGGATCGGCGCCGCGATCAGCTTGGGTGTCGTTATCCTGTCGCTGCTGACAACCGCCAGTGTGGGAATTGTTAATATCCTGCTGGCGGTCGGCTTTGTTGCCTTTTACGGGCTGATCATTTTCCTCCTTAAAAGCCGGTCGAACCTGTTTTCCGGCGGCGCCTCGATCCTCGGTAAGCTCCGTCTGGTGGGGATTATAATTTTCGTCGGCTTTCATTTTGCCGGCATGGTGGGCTCGCTGTTGTTCCAGAATTTCTTTGTGCTGGTGCCGTTCGCCCTGATCCTGGCGGTCAATATTCTGTTCTTTTTCCTGCTGGAAAAACCGACCCTCGAGGGAAGAAGGCTGCTGGACGGCATCGAGGGCTTCAAGAAGTACCTGAGCCTGGCTGAAAAGGATCGGCTGGAGTTCCATACCGGCGAGATCACCCCCGAGGTGTTCGAGAAGTACCTGCCGTTTGCCATCGCGCTGGGGGTTGAGACCAAGTGGGGCAAGGCGTTCGATAAGGCGATGCTGAAGGCCGGGATGGACCCGGGCAGCTACCACCCGGTCTGGTACGTCGGGCGCGGACATCTGGGGAGCTTTTCCTCCGGCAACTTTGCATCATCCTTCGGCGGGGCCTTTTCCGGGGCGATCTCCTCGGCCTCGACCCCGCCCGCATCCGCTGGCTCAGGCGGTGGGGGTTTCGCCGGCGGCGGCGGTGGCGGCGGCGGCGGAGGCGGCTGGTAATCCCGCTTTACATCCACATCCTGCCATGACAAAAAGTTTCCATGATTCCTCGCCCATTTTTTGCCCAAGACGACAGGAACCTGCGGCAGATTGGCTGGTGGCTGATTATTGTCGCGGCGCTGGTATTCGTGATGATTTTGGTCGGCGGGGCGACCCGGCTGACCCAATCCGGGCTGTCGATTGTCGAGTGGAAGCCGGTCTCAGGCACCCTCCCGCCGCTTTCGGAAGAAGCCTGGCTGGAGGAGTTCGCCGCCTATCAGGCCACCCCCGAATACCTCCAGCTGAACCAGGGCATGACGGTGGACGAGTTCAAGGGGATTTACTGGTGGGAATTCTGGCACCGCAATCTCGGCCGCCTGATCGGCCTGGCGTTTGCGCTGCCGCTGCTCTACTTTATCGCCAAAAGGCGCATTCCGCCGGACCTCAAACCGAGGATGTTTATCCTGCTGTCCTTAGGCGCGGCGCAGGGGCTGCTCGGCTGGTATATGGTGCAATCGGGCCTCATCGACCGGCCTTCGGTCAGCCACCTGCGTCTGACCGCGCATCTTTTTATGGCGGTGCTGTTGCTGTCAGCGCTAGTGTGGACCGCCTGGCAAGTCCTCAAAGCCCCGGTATTGGCCGGAGCGGAGGACAAAAAGCCCGGCTCTTTCATGTTCGGATTTACCGTTCTGGTGGCGCTGCAGCTGGCGCTCGGCGCGCTCACCGCGGGGCTGGATGCCGGCTACATTTACAATCACTGGCCGCTGATGGGCGCCAGCCTTATACCGGGCGAGGCGTTCGCTACATCGCCTTTTTATGATGATCCGGCGACGGTTCAGTTCCTGCACCGGATCACCGCTTATGTGATTTTTATTCTGGCCTTCATCCCGCTTTATGAAGTTAAGCGAACCGGCGGGACGGGATGCCTGAAGATGCTCTCGATCGGCCTGATCCACCTGGTTTTGCTGCAGGCCGTCCTCGGCGTCGTGACCCTTGTGATGAACGTGCCGGTGGCGCTCGGGGTGCTGCACCAGGGGTTGGGCATTGCGCTTTTTGTCTACTGCCTCTATTTTGTGTTTGCGCTAACGGGAAAGCAATATGAGCCACACCCTGAAAATCCTCTACGTCACCTGTGACAGCGTCGAGCGCGCCGAAAACCTTTGCCGCACGCTGGTTTCCGAGCGCCTGATCGCCTGTGGCAACATCATCCCCGGGGTGCGCTCGATCTACCGCTATCAGGGAAAAATCCACGAGGACAGCGAGGCCGCGGTGCTGATGAAAACCTCTGCCGAAAAAGCCCCGGCGGCGATGAAACGGATCACGGAGCTTCATTCCTACGACATCCCGGCGGTCGAGGTGTGGGCGGTCGAGGACGCCCCCGAGCCGTTCAGGAAGTGGGTGTTGGAAGAAACATCCTGATTAAGTTCCCTCTCCCTTGATGGGAGAGGGTAGGGTGAGGGTGAAATACATTTCGTTCCAATAAGATTTAATTATGAACCTATCAAAGGCAAAATCATTAAGGGCTAACCAGACGGAAGCAGAAAAGCGGCTTTGGTCGCTTTTGAGAGACAATCAATTCCAAGGATTAAAGTTCCGTGGTCAGGTTTCCATGGGTAAATATGTGGCGGATTTTATTTGTCACAAACAGAATTTGGTCATTGAAGTTGATGGAGGCCAGCATTCGGTAACGGATAAATATGATAAGCAAAGAACACAATGGTTTGAAAGCCAAGGTTATACCGTTTTAAGATTTTGGAATAATGAAGTGCTTGAAAACACCGAAGGCGTTTTAATTGCTATTGCCAATTTTTTGAATGACCCCCTCACCTAAATCCTCTCCCACGTAGGGGAGAGGACTTTATATGGTGCTCTGCCGTAATTTTCTCTCCCACGTAGGGGAGAGTACCTGTTTTTGTTCCCTCTCCCCCTTCCGCCTCTCGCCTCGGCGTAGCCTGGTGTTGGCGAGAAGTTATCAAGAATTTTCGAGGCGGCTTTGTGCCGCCGAGAGGGAGCGACCGCGACCCGCGAACCGTTTCGCGCCCATACGGAGCCGTGAGCAACGCTCACTGGCGTGAGTTACAATTATGTGGTACTATAATACCGTCTCCCTAACCCATTGAAAAACAACGATATTTTATAAATTACCGGCAATATTTATGGTTGACTTATGCACAGGTGGCGCTATAAACGGCCTCGCTTCCTTATGGCGGCCAAGAGTTTAATAAATATGAAGGATTGGTGAGAGATGAAAACCTATTCAGCCAAACCGGGCGAGATCGTGAAAAAGTGGTTCCTGGTCGACGCCGAGGGCTTGGTGCTGGGGCGGATGGCTGCCGAGATCGCCAAGATCCTGCTTGGCAAGCACAAGCCGATCTACACCCCGCACCTGGACTGCGGCGACAACGTGATCGTCATCAACGCCGAAAAAGTAGCGCTGACCGGCAAGAAATTCGAGGACAAGGTTTACTACCGCCACACCGGCTATCCGGGCGGCATCAAAAGCCGCACAGTCAGGCAGGTGCTGGAGAGCAAATTCCCCGAGCGGGTGGTCGAAAAAGCCATCCAGCGGATGATCCCGAAGGGGCCGCTGGGGCGCCAGCAGCTTCGCAACCTGAAGGTCTATGCCGGGCCGGCCCACCCCCACGAAGGACAAAAACCGCAAGTGCTGGACATCGCATCCCAGAACCCCAAGAACAAGAGGATGGGTTAGGACCTGAACTTAATTACCGATGAGGGCTGTGCCACAGAAAACATTGGCGCCAAAATCGGTCAGAACAAGGAAAAAGGGATGAAAAATAGCCATCTATTTGAAGCGCTTTTGACAAAGGTCTGCCCGATTTGGGCGTGGCCCCTTAGTGGTCTCTTGCGGGGTTGGCCTGAAAAAGCCGTAAAATGCGTCGAAAATACGCGCCGATACCCCATATCGCCTGTGTTTTTCTCCTGTTTTACTGCTTTTTCAGAGCCAACACAGTTCCACTCGGCAATTGAGTCCAGGCCCTAGGCTCAGCGAGGAAAAGACCTTATGACACCAGCAGCATATCATGCCCCAGGGGGTAGCCGCCATCCCGCGCTGGCGGTGTTGTTGCTGGTAATGGCCTCTTTCCTGTTCGGCGCCTGCGCCACGGTTCCGCCCAAGTCCGACGTGGAGGCTTATGCCTATTACAAGGAGGTCAACGACCCCCTGGAGCCGCTCAACCGGGTGACCATGAAGTTTAACACAGCGGTGCAAAAGGTCATCATCAAGCCGGCCACCAGGGTGTACCGGGCGGTTCTGCCCAAACCGGTCCGGAGGGGCGTCACCAACCTCTTGCGCAATCTGGAAACCCCGGTGGTGCTGGCCAACGATCTGCTGCAGGGGGAAGAAAAGCGCGCCTGGCACACCTTCAAGCGGTTTGTTATCAATTCCACCGTTGGGGTCGGCGGGCTGATCGATGTCGCCGCCAAAACCGGCACCCCCTACCATGATGAGGATTTCGGCCAGACCCTGGCGGTTCACGGGGTGCGCCAGGGCCCTTACATTGTGCTGCCGTTTTTCGGCCCCTCGAACCCGAGAGACGCGGCCGGGCTGGCCGCTGACATTTTGATGGATCCGCTGTTCTGGATTTTCCGGGCCAGAAACCTCGATGTCCCGAAATATACCCGCACCGGGCTGAGTATTCTTGATACCTACGACCGCCATCTGGAGGATATCGAACAACTGGAGAAAGATTCGCTTGATTATTATGCGGCGCTGCGCTCCGCCTTCCGCCAGCACCGCGCCTCTGAGATCAGGAATGGGCGGCCGATCCCGATTGACGAGCTTGAATACGATATTTTTGATGAGCTGGATGAGGAATTGGAACAACCAGACAGCCCGACCCCCGCGCGCGGTGAGCTTCTTTCCCTTTACGGTCATCATTTGCCTGATTAGGGTCTTGTCAGAATGACTATGGAAACACCAGAAAGAGCGGTTGAAACTCCCTCCGGCAAAGCGGCCGGGGATGAAAATTTTCCGGTCGGCTCGTTCCTGCTGGCCAGGGAATTGCGGCCCCATGTCGCCAGCTATTACGCGTTTGCCAGGGCCATCGATGATATTGCCGACAACCCGGATTTGAGGCCGTTTGAAAAAACCGAACGGCTGGAGGGATTTGGCCGGGCGATCCGCGGCCAGACCAGCGACCCGGTCTATGAAAAGGCCCTGGTTCTGCGCGCCAGCCTCGAGGAAACCGGGGTCGACCCCCGCCACGCGCTGGATTTGATTTCCGCCTTCAAGCAAGACGCGGTCAAGCCGCGCTACAAGAACTGGGACGAGCTGATGGATTATTGCAACCGCTCGGCCTCGCCGGTCGGGCGCTATCTTCTTGAATTGCACGGTGAGGACCAGGCCGCTTTCGAGTATTCGGATGCTCTGTGCAACGCGCTTCAGGTGATCAACCACCTGCAGGATTGCCGCGATGACTATCTCGGCCTCAACCGGGTTTACCTGCCCAAAGCCTGGCTCAGGAAATTCGGCTCCACCACCGATGACCTGAAACAGGAGGCCTCAACCCCGGGTCTGCGCAAAACCATTGCCCGCTGCGTCCTGG
>JADFFP010000053.1 GCA_022568115.1 Pseudomonadota bacterium
GAAAACCCCAGATTGGCGGAGGCGGTCAATTCCTGAATGATGACACTCAAAACCCACGGCAGTCCCTGGCCGCCAAATTCGGTTGGCGCGGTCAGACCGCCCCAGCCGCCCTGACAATAAAGGTCGTAGGCTTCCTTGAAGCCCTTCGGGGTTGTGACGCTGCCATCCTCATGCCGGGTGCAACCTTCCTTATCCCCCGACAGGTTAATCGGCTGCAGAACCTCCTCGCAGAATTTGCCGCCTTGTTTCACGATCGCAGCGATAATGTCCGGGGTCGCCTCGGCGAAACTTTCCAGGTTAGAGTATCTCTCGAGTTTCAGGACATCGTTCAGGACAAACAGCATGTCCTTGACCGGGGCTTTGTAGGTTGGCATGTAATTCTCCTCCTGCTTAAATACTATATGGGCGCCTTTTCTGGATTTTTCCACGCCTTTCGTGCAAAAGTATCGGCCTGGGGCAATCACTGCCGGGGAAAGATAAAATCGATGTCATTATACTTTCCGATCGCTGAGATGTCATTGAATGTTCTGCTGTTGCTGTTTATGGGCGGCGGGGTCGGTTTTTTGTCCGGCATGTTCGGGATTGGCGGCGGTTTTCTGATGACCCCATTGCTGATTTTTACCGGTGTTCCGCCGGCGGTGGCGGTGGCCACCGAGGCCAACCAGATTACCGCATCCTCGGTCTCTGGCGCGCTGGCGCATTTCAGGCGCAGCGGGATCGATATCAAGATGGGCCTGGTGCTTATGGCCGGGGGCCTTGGGGGCAGCTACGCTGGTGCGGAAATTTTCTCGTATCTTAATAGTATTGGTCAGGTGGATCTTATGATTTCACTGGCTTACGTCTTTTTCCTCGGCACCATCGGCTCGCTGATGTTGTGGGAAAATGTTTCTCCATGGCTGGCCAGAAAAAGTGGGCGCAGAGTTCGCCGCCGCCGCAAGCGCCACCCGGCCTGGATACACGCCTGGCCACACAAAATGAAGTTCAAAAAATCTCACCTGGTGGTCAGTATCTACCTGCCGATTTTAATTGGCTTTGTGGTCGGCGTACTGGCGGCGATCATGGGGGTCGGCGGCGGGTTTGTGATGATCCCGGCGCTGATCTACATCCTCGGCATGCCCGGCAACGTTGTCGTCGGCACCTCGTTGTTTCAAATTGTTTTTGTCACCGCCATGGTTACGTTCTTTCATTCGGTCAATACCCAGACGGTTGATGTGGTGATGGCGCTGGTGCTGCTGAGCGGCGGGGTCATCGGCGCCCAGCTGGGGGCGCGGGTAGGCTATAAGTTAAAAGCGGAACAGTTTCGCGCCGGGCTGGCTGTATTGGTGCTGGTGGTTTGCTTCAAAATGGGCTGGGACCTCTTCACCACCCCGGCTGAGCTTTATTCAGTGATCGAGGTGGTGCGATGAAACGGCTGGTATTCCTGATAGCTCTCCTGATGGCGTTGGCGCCGGCGGTGCGGGCCCAGGATATTGTCACCGATATTTCCCAATATGACATTGAACTGCGCCACAGTTTTACCGGCCAGGAGCTTTTGCTGTTCGGCGCCATCAAGGGCGGTGAGACCGTGGCCGGAGAAAGATATGACATTGTCATTGTCATCACCGGGGAAGAGCGTCCCCATATGGTCCGCAAAAAAGAACGGGTTATAGGGTTTTGGGTCAACACCGGGGGTAAACTCCTCGAGGGCGTGCCGGAATATTATGCGCTGGCCAGCACCCGTCCGTTGCTGGCGATTGCACCGGAGAAAGAATTGGCCAGGCTGAAGATCGGCCTTGCCCAACAGGATTTTGCCCGCCAGCCGGGGCTCGAGGATTACGCGGCCGGTCTGATCCGGGTCAAGGAAGGGGCGGGACTTTATCAGGTGGCCACGGAGGCGATGGAGATCCAGTCAGAGACGCTTTTCCGGGCCGATTTTTTCTTTCCCGCCAATGTCCCGAGCGGCGCCTATACCGCTTCGGCCTATTTGTTCCGGGAGGGCCGGCTGATTGGCCGTTCCGACAAGGAAATCCGGATCGGCAAGGCCGGGTTTGAGCGGGTGATCTACAGCTTGGCTCAGAACCAGCCCCATCTTTATGGCCTTATGGCGATCATCATTGCGCTGCTGGCGGGCTGGCTGGCGGGCTTCATCACCCGTCCGAAATCAAAGCTGGGATAGGTTATTCAAAAACCTGGATCAAGTCTGGTGCGTGTTTCCAGAGCGGTTCTTTGAGGATCCGCTTCAGGGGGAAAATTTTGGTATCCGGCGACTGGTCCCTAAGCGCTGTCACCGTTTCGGCCAGGGCCATCGGCTCTTCCCGGGATGCGCTGACCACCACCCCGGCGACCGGGATGCGGTCCGCCTTGAGCGCCCTTAAAGTTGTCAGGGTATGGCTGAGGGCGCCTAGATAGCTTCCCGTCACCACCAGCGCCGGGATCTCAAGCGCCTTGATCCAGTCGGCCACAAGATATCCCCGGGCCAGCGGAACATGGCTGCCGCCGATCCCCTCGATCAGGGTGTTGTCATGCTCGGCGATGGTCTTTTTGCAAAAGGCGACCAGCTCTTCGATCGGGACTTCCCGGCCCTCCCGGGCGGCGGCAATGTTGGGGGAAAGCGGCGCCTTGAAACGCCACGGGGAGATCCTCTCAATCGTCGCCGGGCCAATGCCAAGTCCCGCGGCTGCCGCCAGGATTGTGGTGTCATTGGGTTTTCCCCCGTCCTCAAAGCCGCTGATGACAGGCTTTAAGGCGATGGCGTTATGGCCTTTTTGCTTGAGCTGGAAGATGAGCGCCGCGGTCACCAAAGTCTTGCCGATCCCGGTCCCGGTGGCGGTAATAAAAAGTGCGCTCATAGCCCCCTGATTACCTCAGCCAGATTAAATATGTCTTTATCCTGATGGGCGGCGGAAAATGAAAAACGCAAGCGTGCGGCGCCGACAGGCACCGTCGGCGGGCGGATCGGGTGAACCAGAAACCCTTGTTTGGCCAATCTATCCGAGGTCTGCATGGTTTTCTCGATATCTCCAAAAATCATCGGCACGATCGAGGATTGCGGCGCGGGAAGGTCCAGCTGGCGGCAAAACAGGGCGGCCTTTTGGATCGGTTTGTTACAAAGCCCGGGATTGTTTTTGATGATCTTGAGCCCCTCAAGCGACGCTCCCACCGCCGCCGGCGGCAGCCCGGCGGTATAAATCAGGGAACGGGCGCGGTTTTTAATCAGGTCGATAACAACCGCATCGGCCGCGATATACCCGCCGTACGCCCCCACCGATTTGGACAGAGTGCCCATCTGTAACGGGACATCCAGCCGGTGACCGTTCTTGAAGGTCGAGCCCTTGCCTTGCTCGACGACGCCCAGGCCGTGAGCGTCATCAACCATCAGCCAGGCATTGAACTCGCGGGCCAGCGCGGTCATTTCCTCGACCGGAGCCCGGTCGCCATCCATGCTGAAGACGCCGTCGGTCAGGATCAGGGTATGGCGGTATTTGCTCCGCTGGCCCTCCAGGATTTCCCGCAGGTGGTCGAGGTCATTGTGGCGGTAAACCTTCAATGCCGCTTTCGACAGATCACTTCCGGCAAACAGGCAGGCATGGCACAGCCGGTCGGCCAGGATCAAATCGCCTTCACCCGCCAGCACCGGGATAACCCCAAGGTTGGTCAAATAGCCGCTGCCGAAAACCAGCGCCGCTTCGGCTTCCTTGAAGGCGGCGATCCCGGTCTCCAGCTCCTGATAGAGCGGATGATCGCCGGTCACCAGACGCGAGGCGCCGGCGCCCGCTCCAAACTTTTCCGCCGCCCGGGCGGCGGCGGCGATCACTCCCCGGTGCCGGGACAACCCGAGATAGTCATTGCCGGAAAAAGAAACATAAATCTTATCCCCCCGCTCCACATGAACCGGGTCCTTGTGGCGGGTGGGAATGGTCTGGCGATAGAGCCCTTTGACCCTGGTTTCAGCAAGCTTTTTGCGGGCGAATTTGGAAAGTGAGTCCATGGGGCGCAACCTAGAGCAAATTAACTTCAAATGAAACCATTTGATGTTAAGTTGCTCTTACATATCTGACCCCTTGCGCCAAGGAAAATTAGGGGTGCTTGTTCTTGACTTTAGCTTATCGATGGGGTTCTCTCCCCCTCATGAGCCGGGTGCATCAAATTGAAACCGCCGGGGCTCCAGAGCCCAACAAATCAGACCTCCGTCATGACTGGCGAAGGGGCGAAATACTTGAGCTTTTCGAGCTGCCATTCGCTGACCTGATTTTCAAGGCGGCGACCCTGCACCGGCGCTATTTTGACCCCAATGAAGTGCAATTATCGCAGCTTCTGTCGATCAAAACCGGCGGCTGCCCCGAAGACTGCGCCTACTGCCCGCAATCCGCCAGATACAAAAAAGAAACCGGGCTTGAGGCCGAAAAACTGATGGATGTGGAAAAGGTTTTAAGCGACGCCAAAAAAGCACAAGAGGCTGGCGCCACCCGCTATTGCATGGGAGCCGCCTGGTCGCGGCCCAAGGACAAGGACCTGGATCAGGTAATCGAGATGGTCAAGGGGGTCAAAAAAATGGGGCTTGAGACGTGCCTGACCCTCGGCATGCTGGACCAGCAACAGGCGCTCCGCCTTAAGGACGCCGGGCTTGATTATTACAACCATAATATCGATACCTCGCCCGAATATTACGGCCAGATCATCACCACCCGCTGTTACCAGGACCGCCTGGACACGCTTGGCTTTGTCAGGGAAGCGGGCATGAAGGTTTGCTCCGGCGGCATCGTTGGCATGGGTGAGGGGCGTGACGACCGCGCCGGCATGCTGGAGACGCTGGCAACCATGGAAAAGCATCCCGAATCGGTGCCGATCAACCTGCTGGTTCGAATCGAAGGCACGCCGCTGGCCGGCGCCGATGAGCTGGACCCGCTGGAATTTGTCCGCACTATCGCCGTGGCCCGGATCGTGATGCCGATGTCCTATGTCAGATTATCGGCGGGGCGCGAGGATATGTCCGATGAAATGCAGGCGCTGTGTTTCCTGGCCGGCGCCAACTCGATTTTTTATGGCGAGAAACTGCTGACCACCCCGAACCCGGCCGGCAATGAGGATCTGAAACTTTTTGAACGCCTTGGGATCCGGCCCAAATCATAACATGAGCGCCTGGTACAGCGAAGGACTGGAACACCTCTGGCTGCCCTATACCCAGATGAAAACGGCCGGCAAGCCCTTGGCAGTGGTGGGCGCCGGGGGGGTGCGCCTTAAACTGGAAGACGGCCGGGAACTGATCGACGGCATTGCCGGCTGGTGGACTGCCGCCCACGGCTATAACCACCCCCAGATCGTGGCAGCGATCAAAAAACAAGCCCAGGCGCTTCCCCATGTGATGATGGGCGGACTGGTCAACAAGCCGGCGCTCCGCCTGGCCAAACGCCTGGCCGATATCACCCCCGGGGACCTCAACAAAGTCTTTTTCGCCGAATCCGGGTCGGTCTCGGTCGAGATTGCGATCAAAATGGCGGTCCAGTACTGGAACAATAAAGGCGAGGCAGGCCGCACCAAATTTCTTTCCTTCTTGGGCGGCTATCATGGCGATACCACCATGGCCATGGCGGTCACTGATGCGGGCGGTATGCACAGCGCCTTCGGCGATTTTGTTCCGGGTGAGATTTTTGCCAGACTGCCTGAAGATGAAAAAGCCGAGGCGGCGCTGGAAGCTCTTTTGAAAAAACATGGCGGCCAGATCGCCGCACTGATTACCGAACCCCTGGTGCAAGGCGCCGGCGGTATGAAATTCCACGATCCCGGAACCCTGAAAAAAATCAGGGCGGCGGCGGACCGTCATGATCTTCTTGTGATTGCCGATGAAATTTTTACCGGCTTCGGGCGCACCGGCACCCTGTTCGCCTGTGACCAGGCCGGGATCGTCCCCGACATCATGTGCCTGTCAAAAGCGCTGACCGGCGGGGTCATGCCGCTTTCGGCGGCGATTGTCCGCGAGCATGTCTTTGAGGCGTTCCTTTCCGATGATCCGGCCAAGGCCTTCATGCATGGCCCGACCTATATGGGAAACGCGCTCGGCTGCGCCGCCGCCAATGCCTCGCTGGATTTGTTTGAATCCGAGCCCCGGCTGGAGCAGATCCAGGCGATTTCCGGTCAAATGGAACATGAATTGCAGTATTGCCAGAACATCAGGGGAGTAAAAGATGTCCGCGTCAAGGGGGCGATAGGGGTGGTTGAACTTATCGAGCCCCCTGATCATGAAGCCCTGGGCAGGGCCTTTGTCGAGAAGGGCTGCTGGATCAGACCGTTCGGCAATATTGTCTACCTGACCCCGCCCTATATCATCGAAGCCGATGACTTAAGCATGCTGACCAGCGCCATTCATGAGGTCCTCAAGGGTTAATTTTTTCCGCCATTCCGAACTGGGCCAGCAGGAAGGCGTATTCCTCGGCGCGTTCCCGAAGTCTTGTGAAACGGCCGCTTTTGCCGGCATGCCCGGCGCCCATGTTTATTTTCATGACCAGCGGATTACTATCGGTTTTCAGGGCGCGCATCTTGGCGGTCCACTTGGCCGGTTCCCAATAGGTCACGCGCGGGTCATTCAAACCGCCCGAGACGTATTGCGCCGGGTAGTCCTTAGACGCGATATTGTCATAGGGGCTGTAAGAGCGGATCAGCTCGAACGCCGCCTGGTCGGTGATCGGGTTGCCCCATTCCGGCCACTCAGGCGGGGTCAGGGGAAGTTCATCGTTCAGCATGGTATTGAGGACATCGACAAACGGCACGCCAACCAGGGCGACCCGCCACAGCTCCGGCGCCTGATTGATCACCACCCCCATCAGCTCGCCGCCGGCGCTCCGCCCTTCAATCGAAATATTTCCCGCCCGGGTGTAATTTTCATTAATCAGGAAGCGGGCGACATCGACAAAATCGTTAAAAGTATTGGTGCGTTTCTCCAGCTTGCCATCCAGATACCACTGATAGCCCAACTCATCACCGCCCCGGATATGGGCGATGGCGTAAATAAAGCCACGATCCACCAGGCTGAAGGCATTGGTGATAAAGACCGGGGAAATCCCGTGCCCATAGGCGCCATAGCCATAAAGGTGAAGCGGGTTGCCGCCGTCCTGTTTCATCCCCTTTTTATAAAGAAGGGTCACCGGAACCAATACCCCGTCCCGGACCGGGGCCATCAGGCGCACGGTCTGGTATTGGCTTCGGTCATAACCCGAGGGGATTTCCTGAACTTTGCGGGTTTCAAGTTCCCGATTGCCAACATGGTAGTCATATACCGTCTCCAGGGTGATCATTGATTCATAGTTAAGGCGAACGGTATTGGTTTCAAATTCCGGGGTATTGCCGAACCCGGCGGCATAAACGCTTTCCGGGAAATCAACGAAATGCTCTTTGCCGCTATAGGAACGGATGCGGATATGGTCAATCCCGCCCACTTTTTGCTGAATCGCCAGAAAATCCTTAAAGGCGACCAGGGCGCGAATATAATCGCTGTCCTTGGCCGCGATGACCTCGTGCCAGTTTTCTTCACCAGGGGTTTGCTCAGGCGCACTGACCACCCGGAAATTAACATGGCTATCGTTGGTCCGGATGTAAAATTTGCCGTTGGCGTGATCCAGGTCGTGCTGATGGCCTTCACGTCTTTTGGATACCAGGGTCAGATCGCCGCCATTTTCACCCGCGGGGAAAACATAA
>JADFFP010000054.1 GCA_022568115.1 Pseudomonadota bacterium
TCCTGACCTCGGTCGGTTTTTTCGAGACCGGCACGTCGGGGAAAATCCGGATCCATACCTTCCCGGTCCGTTTGATGTGCCGGGTCATGGCGCGCCGGGCGGCCTCAATCTGGCGCGCGGTAATGCGCCCGGGGGCGGTCGCCTTCAGGCCATAGGCGCCAAAATTCAGGCTGGTGCCGCCCTTGGCGTTGCCATGAATGCGCCCCTTGTGGGCCTTGCGGAATTTTGTTTTTGTCGGTTGCAGCATAACTGTTGCCCTTCTTGCTTACCTTTTCGGCCGCCGGTCGCCTCTGGCGCCGCGCATCGGAACGTTGCTGGTCTGCAATTCCTGGGCCCGTCTTTCCTGGGCCATCGGGTCGTTTTCCATGATCTCGCCCTTGAACACCCAAACCTTGACGCCGCAGGTGCCGTAAGCGGTATGCGCGGTGCTTTCGGCGTAATCGATGTCGGCGCGGAGCGTATGGAGCGGCACCCGCCCTTCGCGGTACCATTCCATCCGGGCAATCTCAGCGCCGCCCAGGCGGCCGCCGCAGTTGACCCTGATGCCCTCGGCGCCGAGCCGCATGGCGCCCTGTATCGCCCGTTTCATGGCGCGCCGGAAGGAAACCCGGCGTTCCAGCTGCTGGGCGATGCCATCGGCAATCAGCTGGGCGTCAATCTCGGGTTTTCTGATCTCGACGATATTGAGGCTCACTTCGCTGTCACAAAGTTCTGCGACTTTTTTGCGCAAACGCTCGATATCCGCACCCTTCTTGCCGATGATGATGCCGGGGCGCGCGGTGTAAATCGTCACATGGGCTTTTTTCGCCGGACGCTCGATGATGACTTTCGAGATGGCCGCCTGCTTCAATTCCTTCATCAGGAAGTTCCTGATTTTAAAATCTTCATGCAGCAGGGTGCCGTAATCATCCCCCTCCGCGTACCAGCGGGAATCCCAGGTCCGGTTGATGCCGAGCCGAAACCCGATCGGGTTTACTTTCTGACCCATTATGCGCTCTCCTCAACTTCACGCACCACAATGCGCAGGCGGCTAAAAGGTTTAATGATACGGGCGGCGCGCCCGCGCGCCCTGGCCCTGATCCGTTTCATGGTCAGGGCTTTGCCAACGCTGGCCTCGGCCACAATCAGCTGGTCGACGTCCAAAGAGTGGTTGTTTTCGGCATTGGCGATCGCCGACTGCAACACCTTCCGGACATCGGCGGCGGCTTTGCGGCGGTTGAATTGCAGCGAGGCCAGGGCCTTTTCCACTTTCATGCCGCGGATCGTTTCGGCCACCAGATTAAGCTTTTGCGGCGAACCGCGCAGCATCGCGGCGACCGCGATCGCTTCATTGTCCTTGAGACGTCTTGGTTGTTTTAGCTTGCCCATAACACTTAAACCTTTTTCGCTTTTTTGTCCGAGGTGTGACCCCAGAAGGTCCGGGTTGGGGAAAATTCACCCAGTTTCTGGCCGACCATTTCCTCGGTCACGAACACCGGGATAAACTTTCTGCCGTTGTAGACGTTGAACGTCAGGCCGACGAACTGCGGCACAATCGTCGAGCGCCGCGACCAGGTTTTGATCGGCTGCTTTTTTCCTGATGCCTGCGCTGTTTCCGCTTTTTTCAGCAGATACAGATCAACAAACGGACCTTTCCAGACTGAACGTGCCATTGAGCTTTACCTTCTCTTCTTCTGGTGGCGCGAGCGGATAATATATTTATCGCTGGCCTTGTTGCTGCGGGTTTTCTTGCCCTTGGTCGATTTTCCCCACGGGGTGACCGGGTGACGGCCGCCGGAAGTGCGCCCTTCACCGCCGCCGTGTGGGTGATCAACCGGGTTCATGGCGACGCCCCTGACGCTCGGGCGTTTGCCCCTCCAGCGGTTGCGGCCTGCCTTGGCAAGGGTAATGTTCTGGTTGTCGGGGTTGGAGACCGCGCCGATGGTGGCCATGCACTCGCCCCTGACAATACGCTGTTCGCCTGACATCAGGCGCAAAATGGCATAACCGGCATCGCGCCCGACCAGGTGGACATAAGCCCCCGCGGCCCGGGCGATCTGGCCGCCCTTGCCGGGTTTCAACTCAACGTTATGGACAATCGTGCCGATCGGCATGCTCTCAAGCGGCATCGCGTTGCCGGGCACCACGTCAACCTTTTCACCGGCCACCACCTGGTCCCCTACCTTGACCCGCTGGGGCGCCAGGATATAGGCCAGTTCGCCGTCCTGATACTTGATCAGGGCGATAAAGGCGGTGCGGTTGGGATCATACTCGATCCGTTCAATAATCGCCGGGATATCCCACTTGCGCCGTTTGAAGTCGACCAGGCGGTAGGCGCGCTTGTGGCCCCCGCCGCGCCGCCGCGCGGTGATCCGGCCCCGGTTGTTGCGTCCCCCGGTTTTGGTCAGGCCCTCGGTCAGGGCCTTGACCGGTTTGCCCTTGTAAAGGCCGGAACGGTCAACCAGAACCAGCCCGCGCTGGGATGATGTTACCGGTTTGTAGTGTTTCAAAGCCATCTGATTAAACCCCTGTGGTCACATCAATGGTGCTGCCTTCTTCCAGCGTCACCATTGCTTTTTTGTATTCCGGACGGCGCCCGCGGACGCCCTTGAACCGCTTGACCTTGCCCTGCTGGCGCAAGGTATTGACAGCGGTCACCTTGACGTTGAAAAGGCCCTCGACGGCGGCCTTGATCTCAGGCTTGGTGGCGGTCACGGGGACCCGGAAAGTGACCTGGTTGTGCTCCGAACCAAGGGTCGACTTTTCGGTAATGACCGGACTTAAAATCGTATCAAAATGCTTGAATGAGCTCATTTGAACCGCTCCTCCAAATTCTTTACCGCACTTTTGGTCAGCACCAGGACCTCGCGCCGCAGGATGTCGTAAACATTGATTCCCTGGGATGGCAGCACATCGACATTCGGGATGTTGGCAAGCGCCAGCTTGAAGTTTTCATTGACCTCCGCCCCGTCAACAAACAAGGCCGAGGTGACCCCCAGTTTTTTCAGCTTTTTGACCAGGGCGGCGGTCTTGGGCGCTTTGAGGTCAGCATTGTCCAGAACGATCAGCTGTTTGCCCTGGGCTTTGGCTGACAGCGCCGTTTTCAGGCCCAGCGTACGCACCTTTTTCGGCAGCCTGAAGCCATGGTCGCGCGGAATTGGGCCGAACGCGCGGCCGCCGCCGATAAAAATATTGGCCTTGCGGCTGCCGTGGCGGGCGGTGCCGCCGCCCTTCTGGCGGCCGACCCGCTTGGTGGTGCCGGCGATATCGCTGCGGAATTTCACCGCGTGGGTGCCGGCGCGGCGCTTGGCCAGCTGCCAGGTGACAACACGGTGCAGGATATCGGCGCGCGGCTTGAGGCCGAAAATATCCTTTTTCAGCTCAATCTGACCGGCCTTGCCGCCATCCAGTTTTAATACCTCGGCTTTCATTGTCTTATTCCTCAGCCTTTACTTCAGGCTTTTTTTCAGCCTTTACTTCAGGCTTTTTTTCAGCCTTTTCTTCAGCCTTTTCTTCAGCCTTGGCTTCCTTGGCCGGTGCTTCCTTGGCCGGAGCTTCCTTGGCCGGAGCTTCCTTGGCCGGGGCTTCAGGGGCCGGGGCCTCCGGCGTTGCGGCCTCTTCAGCCGGGGCCGGGGTTGAGCTGATCTCGTCTTCCGCCTTGTCACCCTTGAGGGCTGCCGGCATCGGCGCGCCTTCAGGCAAGGGCTTTTTGAGGGCGTCGCGGATCAGGACCCAGCCGCCCCGGGCGCCCGGGACCGCCCCCTTGATCAGGATCAAGCCCTCTTCCGGCATGGTCCTGATAACTTCCAGGTTCTGGGTTGTGACCTGCTCGTCACCCATGTGACCGGCCATCTTTTTGCCCTTGAACACTTTGCCCGGGTCCTGGCACTGGCCGGTTGAGCCGCCTGAGCGGTGTGAAATGGAGACCCCGTGCGAAGCTCCAAGACCAGAAAAATTGTGCCGTTTTATGACCCCGGCGAAACCCTTGCCAATGCTTTGCCCAACCACGTCAACGTACTGGCCTTCGACAAAGTGGCTGGTCTGGATTTCCGCGCCAACCTCGACCAGCGCATCTTCGCTGACGCGAAACTCAACCATTTTTTTCTTAAGACCAACCTTGGCCTTTTTGAACTGACCCTTCTGGGCCTTGTTGACGCTCTTGGCCTTAACCGCGCCGACCCCGAGGCACAGCGCGGTATACCCGTCCCGCTCCTTGGTGCGGTGGCCGATAACCTGGCAGCCGTCCACTTTCAGGACCGTCACGGAAATGTTCCGCCCGTCTTCTTCAAAGACGCGGGTCATTCCAATTTTCTGTCCTATCAAACCGGTTCTCATTGGCTTTACTCTCTTAAATCTCCGGGCTTAGCTCTGGACTTTAATTTCGACGTTGACCCCGGAGGCCAGATCCAGCTTCATCAGCGCATCGACGGTCTGCGGGGTTGGGTCAACAATGTCCAGAACCCGCTTGTGGGTCCTGATCTCGAACTGTTCCCGCGACTTTTTGTCGATGAACGGCGAACGCAAAACGGTGTACTTCTGAATCCTGGTCGGCAAGGGAATAGGTCCCCTGACAAAAGCGCCAGTCCGCCGCGCGGTATCGGCAATCTCGTTGGTCGCCTGATCCAGGGCGCGGTGATCAAACGCCTTCAGGCGAATGCGGATATTTTGCGTTTCCATGTCTCTTGCCTTCCAATCTTTAGGTTCTTGAAGTCCTTCTTTATTCGAGGATTTTGGTGACCACGCCGGAGCCGACGGTGCGCCCGCCCTCGCGGATCGCGAATCTCAAGCCATCGACCATGGCGATCGGCGCGCCCAAGGTCACCGTAAACTTGGTGTTGTCCCCGGGCATCACCATCTCGATGTCCTTGGGCAGCTCAATGCTGCCGGTGACATCGGTGGTGCGGAAGTAAAACTGCGGCCGGTAGTTGTTGAAGAACGGGGTATGGCGCCCGCCTTCCTCCTTTGAGAGCACGTAAACCTCCGATTCGAACTTGGTGTGCGGGGTGATGCTGCCCGGCTTGGCCAGAACCTGGCCGCGCTCAACCTCATCCCGCCCGGTGCCGCGAAGCAGCGCGCCGATGTTGTCGCCGGCCTCGCCCCGATCGAGGAGTTTCCGGAACATCTCAACCCCGGTGCAGACCGTCTTGGCGGTCTCCTTGATGCCGACAATCTCGATATTGTCGCCAACGTTGATGATCCCCTGCTCAATCCGGCCGGTGACCACCGTGCCGCGCCCGGAGATCGAGAACACGTCCTCGATCGGCATCAAAAAAGGCTTGTCAATCTGACGCTTGGGCTGCGGGATGTACTTATCAACCGCATCCAGCAGTTTCAGGACACTGTCCTTGCCAACCTCGTCATCCCGGCCCTCCAAAGCGGCCAAGGCAGAGCCCGGGATGATCGGAATGTCATCGCCCGGGAAGTCGTAATAGGAAAGCAGCTCACGGATCTCCAGCTCGACCAACTCCAAAAGCTCGGGATCGTCCACCTGGTCGACCTTGTTCAAGTAAACAACCAGCGCCGGAACCCCGACCTGGCGGGCCAGCAGGATATGCTCCCTGGTCTGCGGCATCGGCCCGTCAGCCGCACTGACAACCAGAATAGCCCCGTCCATCTGGGCCGCGCCGGTGATCATGTTCTTGACGTAATCGGCATGGCCGGGACAGTCGACGTGGGCGTAATGCCGGGCGTCGGTCTCGTATTCCACGTGGGCGGTGGCGATCGTGATCCCGCGCTCCCGTTCCTCGGGCGCATTGTCGATGTTCTCGAACGAGGTGAACTCGGCCTGGCCCTTCTCAGCCAGCACCTTGGTGATCGCAGCCGTCAGCGTGGTCTTGCCGTGGTCAACGTGACCAATCGTCCCGATGTTGCAATGCGGCTTGGTGCGCTCAAACTTTGCCTTGGCCATTTTCTTGATCCTACCTTGTTAGCTTGTAATTTTAATCTCTCCAGCCCCCCAATTCCGGGAACGAGGCCTTTTAGCACGTCATTTCACCCATGCAAAAGAAAAAACGCATAGTTGCGCGCTCTTTTAGTTTCAGTCGCCGTCGCCAAATGTTAGAAATGCTTCTTGGTAAATGCCCGCCCGGAAGAAGTTTTTAAATATTCTTCAAATTCCTCAGCGCGCCGCTGGTCATCAAAAGCGAACTAGGCTCTATATTTCCATGGTTTAAATTTGTTGGTATGAACTGATTCCCCTGAATTATGTTCGATGAGACGCTTTTCAAGATCAATCGTATAACCGACGTAAAAATGATCGGGAGCAGGAATGCTTTGTAAAATATAAACATAGTACATAATCGTTTGGCCCGTCTTCGTTTCGCTCTGCTGCACTACGACGAGGCATCCGTTTCGCACGCTACTCCTCAATAATCTCGTCGTAGCTAAATTTTGCCAAGGCAAAATTAGCGAAGACGGATGGAGCGGGCGATGGGAATCGAACCCACGTAACCAGCTTGGAAGGCTGGGGCTCTACCGTTGAGCTACACCCGCTTGGGCAACACCATAGCATATTTTGTTAAATAGCCCGTCTTCGTTTCGCTTTGCTGCACTACGACGAGGCATCCGTTTCGCACGCTACTCTTCATTAATCTCGTCGTAGCTAAATTTTGCCAAGGCAAAATTAGCGAAGACGGATGGTGGAGGGGGTAGGATTCGAACCTACGTAGGGATACCCCGGCAGATTTACAGTCTGCTGCCTTTAGCCACTCGGCCACCCCTCCACTGGGATAACGCTATAGGCCATACGCGGGGTGCAATATGAGGATTTTATCACCCTTGTCAACCGCGACCAATAGCCTCTGGCAAAAAACTTCGCTTGCCAGTGATTGCACCGCCCCAGTATAGCTAAGTTAATCTCAAAAAATGTCTGGTTCAAAAGAAATTGCCTTCTATAATCCAAGAATGACCATTGGAGATTATATCTGGGAAATTTTTTCCAATATCTACTATTTCGCAAAAGATTTTCAGACCCTTTTAGCGGCTTTAATTGTCATTTTTGGTGGGCGCGCTGTTTATAGGAGAGAAATGAAGATTCACCGAGAAAAACAAAAAGAAAAAAGTAAGGCAACAGCATTATACCTTCAAAATAAGATTGAGGAAATCCTTACCTCTTTAGTTGCTTTCTCGACTCTAGCTGTAGAACAATTTAATTCCCAAAAAAAAGAAATAGGGAAGGGAGTGAATCCCCTAGAAACACTGCTTCCTATGACGGCAGGTTTTTATGATAAAGAAGATTTTTTTACCAACCGCGAAATTTTAACAGATATATATTTTCTGGAGATCGAAAAAAAATCCATTTCATTATTTTTTAGTTCTTTTGAGGAATTAAGGATAATATTAAAGGGCCCTGCTTATCCTTGGGACCTACCCTCAGGTCTTAAAAAGGGGAACTTGGGGGAGGCTGAATTTAAGTTAATTAAGCAGACCAATCTAGAAATTTATAAAATGTACCTTGCTTATATTGAATCACCATTGAAGTGGGGCATCCGGGCGGTGGAAACCCTGCACCAGGCGGAGGCTGCCTCGCGCTTCGCCGGTGTCCGCTCGAAGGGCAGAATCCAAGACTGGCACGCCCTCGTCGCCCAGAAGGACGAACTGGTCGCGACCATGCGCCAGCAAAAGTACGCAGACCTTCTGCCGTCGTATAACACCATCGCTTACATGGAAGGCCGGGCGC
>JADFFP010000055.1 GCA_022568115.1 Pseudomonadota bacterium
GGCCGGGCTTTTGAACAAAATTGGCACTGACGAGCAAAAAAAGACCTACCTCCCGAACATGATATCTGGCAAATGGACCGGAACCATGAACCTGACCGAACCGCAATGCGGCACTGATCTTCGGCTGTTGCGCACCAAGGCCGAACTTAAGAACGATGGCTTCTACAAGATCACCGGCACCAAGATTTTTATTTCCGCCGGTGAACATGACCTGTCGGAAAACATCATTCACCTGGTGCTGGCCAGGATTCCCGGCGGGCCGGAGGGTGTCAAGGGCATCAGCCTGTTTCTTGTTCCCAAACTGATCGACGGCAAGCCGAACCGGGTAAGCTGCGGCTCGATTGAGGAAAAAATGGGCATTCATTCCAATTCCACCTGCCTGTTGAATTATGACAGCGCCTCCGGTTCTCTGGTCGGCAAGGAGCACGAAGGCCTGAGGGGTATGTTCGTCCTGATGAACGCGGCCCGTCTGGGCACCGGCCTGCAGGCCCTGGGCATTTCGGAAGTGGCCACCCAGAACGCCGCCGATTATGCCAGAGACCGTCTGCAGGGACGCTCGCTAACCGGCGTCAAGTTTCCCGACAAGGTGGCGGACCCGATTATTGTTCATGCCGATGTCCGGCGCATGCTGATGGATGCCCGCTGTTTTAACGAGGGCGCCCGCGCCCTGGCGCTGTGGATCGGCCTGCAGATGGATCTGGAGGAAAAGGCGGCAACGGAAAATGAGCGCAAGGCAGCCAAGAACCTGCTGGCGCTGATGATCCCGACCGCCAAGGGGGTGATGTCGGATCTGGGCTACGCCAACGCCACCAATGCCCAGCAGGTGTTCGGCGGCCACGGCTATATCCATGAATGGGGCATGGAACAGTTCGTCCGCGATGCCCGCATTACCATGCTGTACGAAGGCACCAACGGCATCCAGGCGATGGACCTGGTGGGCCGCAAGCTGCCCAAGGATAATGGTGAGGCGATCCGCGCCTATTTCCAGATGATAGAAGGTTATTGCAAGGAGTATGAGAAGGACTATGCCGAGTTTACCGATCCCCTGAAAAAAGCGTTGGGGGATTTGCAGCAGGCGGCCATGTGGCTGATGCAAAACGCCATCAAGAACCCTGACAACGCCGGGGCGGCAGCGACCAGTTTTATGCACCTGATGGGCCTGGTGGCGCTCGGCCATATGTGGGCGTGGATGGCGGTCACCTCTGACCAGGCCTTGAAAGCCGGCGCCAGCGACAAAGCCTTTCACGAAGCCAAACTGATCACCGCCCGATATTTCATGAACCGGCATTTGCCCCAGACCGGAAGTTACTATAAGAAAATCGAGGCCGGGTCCGAATTTATGATGGCCCTGCCTGCTGAAGCCTTTTAAAACCGAAGCCTTTTAAAGAAAGTGAGCAACCATGACCGAAGCCTATATCTATGACGCCGTCCGGACCCCCCGCGGGCGGGGCAAAAAAGACGGCTCACTCCACGAAATCACCCCGATCCAGCTGGCGACCCAAGCGCTGGAGGCGGTGCGCGGCCGCACTAAGCTCGATACCGCGCTGGTTGATGATGTGGTGCTGGGCTGTGTCGGGCCGGTCGGCGAACAGGGGGCCAACATCGCCCGGGTGGCGGCCTTGAATGCCGGGTTTGACAACGGGGTCGCGGGGTTCCAGATCAACCGCTTTTGCGCTTCCGGCCTTGAAGCCGTCAATATCGCCGCCGCCAAGGTCATCTCGGGCGAGGCCGATTTCGTTATCGGCGGCGGGGTTGAGAGCATGAGCCGGGTGCCGATGGGATCCGACGGCGGGGCCATGGCGACCGACCCGGCGGTGGCGTTCAAAACCTATTTCGTCCCGCAGGGAATATCCGCCGACCTGATCGCCACCAAATACGGTTATTCCCGCGATGATGTCGACGCCTACGCGGTCGAAAGCCAGAAGCGCGCCGGAAAATCCTGGGATCAGGAGCGGTTCAAGAACTCGATCATCCCGGTCAAGGACGTGATCGGCCTTACCGTGCTTGATCATGACGAGAACCGGCGTCCTGAAACCGATATGCAGTCCCTGGCAAGTTTAAAGCCATCGTTCGCCGACATGGGTCAGAATTACGGCTTTGATTCGGTGGCGATCCAGAAATATCCGGAATTTGAGGCGATCAATCATGTCCATCACGCCGGTAATTCCTCCGCCATCGTCGATGGCGCCGCCGCGGTGCTGGTCGGCAGCAAGGAAGCGGGCGGGAAAGCAGGCTTGAAGCCCCGCGCCCGGTTAAAAGCGTTCGCCTCGGTCGGCACCGAACCGACCATCATGCTGACCGGTCCTTCGTTCGCCGCCGAAAAAGCCCTGAAAAAAGCCGGCATGGCCGCCTCCGACATCGATTTGTGGGAGATCAACGAGGCCTTCTCGGCGGTGGTCCTGCGCTTTATGGAGGCAATGTCGGTTGACCATTCGGTCCTCAACGTCTGCGGCGGGGCGATTGCCCTCGGCCATCCCCTCGGGGCGACCGGGGCGATGATCCTGGGGACCGTTCTTGATGAACTGGAGCGGACCGGTAAATCAACCGCGGTGATCGCGTTGTGCATCGGCGCCGGGATGGGCACAGCAACAATTATTGAACGGGTTTAGGGGGAGCATCATGACCAAAACTATCAAATTCTCCATTGATGCGGACGGCATCGCCACCCTCGCTATCGACGTTCCCGATCATTCCATGAATGTCCTGAACCGGGAATGCATTGAAGACCTGGACAGCCTGGTCGATAAGGTTATCGCCGATGATAAAATCAAGGGGGCGATTATTACCTCGGGAAAAGACAGTGGTTTTGTCGCCGGGGCGGATATTTCCCTGATCAATGAGCTGATCCAACTGGCCAAAAAAGAAGACGCGGCCACAACCTTTGAAAACCAGTTCACCCTGAATGCCCTGTTCCGCAAGATCGAAACCTGCGGCAAGCCGTTTGCCGCCGCCGTCAACGGCCTGACGCTGGGCGGCGGGTTTGAGCTGGCGCTGTGCTGCCATTACCGTATTTGCGCCGATGATCCTTTTATCAAGATCGGTTTTCCCGAAGTGATGCTGGGGATTCTTCCCGGCGCCGGGGGCACCCAGCGATTGCCGCGCCTGGCCGGGTTTATGGTCGGGCTGCAGTACATGACCACCGGTAAAAACATGAGCCCGCAAGAGGCCAAGGCGTTCGGCATTTTCCAAGGGCTGGCGCCCCGTGACAAGCTAATGCAAGCGGCCAAAAAATGGCTGATGGAAAGCCCTGATCCGGTGGCGCCGTGGGACAAGAAGGGCTTCAGGTACCCTGGCGGGGGCGGCGCCATGCACCCCAAGGCGGTGCAAACCATGATCGGCGCGGCCGCCATGGCCCAGGATAAGACCTTCCATAACTATCCGGCGGTCGAGGCGATCCTCAGTTGCGTTTACGAGGGCAGTATTGTCCCCTTCGATACCGGCATCAGGATTGAAAGCAAGTATTTCACCAAGCTGCTGCTGGGGCCGGAGCCGGGCAACATGGTGCGCACCCTTTTCATCAACAAACAGGCGGCCGAGAAAGGCATGGCCCGGCCCGAAGGCATACCCGAAATGAACACAAAAAAACTCGGCATGCTGGGCGCCGGCATGATGGGGGCGGGGATTGCTTATGTCTCGGCGCGCGCCGGGATCGACGTGGTGCTGCTGGACCGCACCACAAAGGACGCCGAAAAGGGCAAGGATTATTCCCGCAAACTGGTGGAAAAGGGCATCAAGCGCAAGAAAACCACCAAGGAAAAGGGCGAGGCGCTGCTCGCCCGCATCCACCCGACCGACAGCTACGATGACCTTAAAGGCTGTGACCTGATTATTGAGGCGGTGTTCGAAGACCCCAAGATCAAGGCCGGCGTGATCAAGAAGACCGAGGCGGTTATCCCCAAGGACTTTTTTTTCGCCTCCAACACCTCGACCCTGCCGATCACCGGGCTGGCGGAAAATTCCCGGCGCCCGGAACAGTTCATCGGCGTCCACTTTTTCTCTCCCGTCGACAAGATGATGCTGGTGGAGATAATTCTCGGTAAAAAAACCGGCGATGAGGTTCTCGCCAAGGCGCTGGATTACGTCCGCCAGATTCGGAAAATCCCGATCGTGGTTAATGATTCCCGCGGTTTTTACACCACCCGGTGCTTTTCCACCTATGTCCAGGAAGGGGTCGCCATGGTCAAGGAGGGGGTCAAGCCCGCACTGATCGAAAACGCCGCCAAAATGGCCGGCATGCCGGTCGGCCCGCTAGCGATTGGCGACGAAGTATCGATCGAGCTGATGTACAATATCCAGAAATCCACCGAAGCCGGGGAAGGAAAGAACTATAAACCTCACCCTGCCGACCAGGTGGCGAAGCTGTTCGTGGAAAAGCTGGGGCGCCTGGGGCGCAAGAACGGTAAAGGGTTCTATGACTACCCCGAAGGCGGCAAAAAGCACCTGTGGCCGGGCTTGGCCGAGCATTTTCCGGTCTCAAAAACCCAGCCAGCCCTGGATGAAGTGCAAAAACGGCTGTTGTACCGCCAGGCGATCGAGGTCACCCGTTGCCTTGAGGAAGGCGTTTTGCGCGATGTCCCCTCTGCTGATGTCGGCTCGATCTTCGGCTGGGGCTTCGCCCCGTTTAGCGGCGGGGTTTTGTCCTATATCGACACTGTTGGGGCCAAAAATTTCGTAGAGGAAGCCGAGCGGCTGGCTAAAACCTACGGCGAGCGTTTTTCCCCGCCCGAAGGTCTGAAAAAAATGGCCGAAGCCGGGGAAACCTATTATCCGGCATGACCCAGCTGTTTCAGGAAACGCTGATCATTACGGGCAAAGGACCGGGGCTTCACGATATCACCGGCGAGGTTGCCGGCTGGCTGCACGGACTTTCGGTCGATGCCGGGCTCCTTACCCTTTTTATCGCCCATACCTCGGCCTCGCTGACCATTCAGGAGAACGCCGATGCCGATGTCTGCCGCGACCTGGAGGATTTCTTCAGTAATCTTGTGAAGCGCGGCCCCTCCCTTTACCGCCACAGCGCGGAAGGACCGGACGATATGCCGGCTCATATCAGATCGGCGCTGACCAGCACCTCCTTAAGCATTCCGGTCAAGGGAGGCAAACCGATGCTGGGGGTGTGGCAGGGGATTTACCTGTTTGAGCACCGTGACCGCCCGCAGCCGCGCAAGGTACACCTTTCATTTCAGGGAAATTAGGAATTCCGGCGGCAACTGGTTCCTTAAAACGCAAAAAAGCGGCGTAATGCCGTTTTTTGCAAATCTTTTTGGTTTTTTTAGACCGGGTTTCGGGGCAAGACCTCCGATGAACGCATCAACTTACAGGACCTGGGCGAAGAGGTTGATCAGGTGGTAGGAAAAAGTCGTCCAGTAAACGCCGGTGTAGGCCGTTACGATCATTAAGATGGGGTATGAGACGTTCATTGCTTTGCTCCTCTTGATGTTGATTTAAGAGTAGCAACGCTTGTTAAATATCCCCTTAAGGATCAGTTAATCAAAGCTTAACGGGGCAAAAAAAATTATTAGGTCAAATAATGTAGACAAACCTCAAAAAATAGTACTTTTCCCAAGGTTTCAGGAGCCAGGAGTAACCCCGCCTTCGAGAACCAGTTCGAATGACACATTGGTTATTGGGGAAATAGAATCAAGACCTACCAGACCGCGCAAGGTCTCTATCCCGCCTTCGAGGCTATAATCGGCGGCATCGATGATCACCGGCAAGAATGAGGAAACCGTAACACGGTCCCAAGCAGTGCGTGTCATCACTACGTCCACGGCAATGGGCTGTTCGATGCCGTGAAGCGACAGGGTCCCGCTGATGCGGGTCCGCAGGGTGGCTCCAACCGGCAAATTTTCGAAAACCCGGGGCTCGAACGGGCCGCTGATGGTGGCCAGCGCCCAGGTATCGGTTTCAAAAAAGAACTCGCGCATGCGTTCGTTACGGATATCAAAGTTGGTTTCGACCGTCCGCAGATCCATGGTGATCGAATATTCGCCCATGAAATCAGCTCCGCCGGAAAGACCCGTGATGGTGTGAACCTCTTCAATATTGCCGTTTTTAACCGAAGTGAAGGAGAGCGAGCTTTCCGCCGCATTTAAGGTCCAGAAAGCGGGAATTGAGTGGGAATAAAAGTAATAAGCCGCCGCCAATACCACCGCAAGGCCAGCGAGGATGTAAAAAGGAGGTCTTTTCATAAATTTTTCCCTCTAAAAGGTTTTGAACCGGCCCTTGTGAAACAAAAGCGGCGTTTTGTCGGTTTCCCGGTAGCGCACCACCTTGGCAACGATCGAGGCCGCCGCGATGGAGTTGCAACGCCCATCGCCCTTCACCACTGCCGTGCAGGCCACGTCCAGCGGCGGGATGCGGTTTCCGTCGACCAGCACGTGATCGGGTACGGGATGGAGCGCCGCCACCACGCGGCTCATTCCCACCAGCGTGGCCTGCAGGATGTTGAGGCGGTCGATCTCGGCCGGTGAAACGACCCGCACCTTCCAGCACACCGCGCTCGCGCGAATGGCGGTGAAGGCCGTCTCGCGCTCCGCCGCGGTGAGCAGCTTCGAATCGTTCAGCCGTGCCTCGCGCGGCCAATCGGGGGGCAATATCACCGCCGCGACCACCACCGGGCCGGCCAGGGGGCCGCGGCCCGCCTCGTCCACTCCCGCAACGCGGTGCCTGCCCTGGCGCCAGTGTTCCGCTTCCAGCACGAAGTCAGGCATTGGTACGCTCACGCGGCTCACGCAGCTCACGCAAGCGGGCAGCTCTGCCCACCCGCTTGCGCAGGTAGTACAGCTTGGCCCGGCGCACTTTCCCTCGGCGCAGCACCTTGATGCTCTCGATCAAGGGCGTGTGAAAGGGGAAAATCCGCTCCACGCCATGGCCCTGCGAGACCTTGCGCACGGTAAAGGTGGCGTTAAGACTGGCCGGCCCGTCGTGCCGGCGGATCACCACGCCTTCGAAGGCCTGCACGCGTTCCTTCTCCCCCTCGCGAATACGATAATTCACCCGCACCTGCGCACCCACCGGGGGAAAGTCGAGGTCCCTCCTGCGCTGGTTGTCCGCGATCCAATCTATGAGCGGTTGCCGCATCGTTCCATGCTCCCACAACTGATTGATGCTGCATGAACGCCGCGGCGGCGGCGCGCGTCATGCCTGTCGTGCGTTCACCCGTTGATTCGACGCTGCTCCGCGTCCAGGGTGCTGGAGCAGATCCGGCCGCCGCTGCCGGGTACGATCGAGTGCCTGCTCGGAACGCCAAGCGTCGATGCGCGCATGATCCCCCGAAACGAGCACGTCCGGGACGCGCATGCCCTCGAATTCGGCCGGCCGCGTGTACTGCGGGTATTCCAGGGCCGGCCCCGCGAACGATTCGTCCGCGGCGGAGGCCGGATTGCCCAGCACGGCGGGAATCAGCCTAGCGACAGCCTCGATGATGGCCATCGCCGCCGTCTCTCCGCCCAGCAGCACGAAGTCGCCCAGCGAGAGCTCTTCATCCACCAACGCCAAACGGATGCGCTCGTCAAAACCCTCGTAGCGCCCGCAAATGAGAAGCAGGACCGAGTCTGCCGCGGCCAACTCCCCCGCCTTGTCCTGATCG
>JADFFP010000056.1 GCA_022568115.1 Pseudomonadota bacterium
CGTCAGGACGATCGCCAACGCATCGCTGACCGGCGCTGCGACCAATATCATCGCGGGCCTCGGCATCTCGATGAAAGCGACGGCACTGCCGGTTCTCGCGGTTTGCCTGAGTATCTGGGGCGCGTTCGAACTGGCGCCCGCCGGTGATTCACTGGCCGGCCTTTACAATATCGCCATTGCCGCGACGACAATGCTGTCGATGACCGGTGTGATTGTTGCGCTTGATGCGTTCGGACCGATCACCGACAACGCCGGCGGCATCGCCGAAATGGCGGACTTGCCGGCAGATGTTCGCAAGATTACCGACCAGCTCGACGCGGTCGGCAACACCACCAAAGCCGTCACCAAGGGCTATGCGATCGGCTCGGCCGGGCTGGCGGCGCTGGTGTTGTTCGCCGCTTATACCGAGGACCTGAACATCTACTTCAGCGATGTCGCTGTCGATTTCAGTCTCTCCAACCCTTATGTAGTGGTCGGACTTCTGATGGGGGCTTTGCTGCCGTATCTGTTCGCGGCGCTGGGGATGATGGCGGTCGGCCGCGCCGGCGGCGCGGTGGTTGAAGAAGTGCGTTCCCAGTTCAGGAACGACCCGGGCATCATGAAAGGCACCTCCAAGCCCGATTACGCCAAACTGGTTGACTTGCTGACCAAGGCGGCGATCAAGGAAATGATTGTGCCGTCGCTGCTGCCGGTGCTCGCCCCGATTGCCATTTACTACATTATTCTTTTCGTCGGCGGCCAGGGGGCGGCGTTTGCCGCGCTTGGCGCGCTGCTGCTGGGGGTGATTGTCGGCGGGCTTTATGTGGCGATTTCGATGACCGCCGGGGGCGGCGCCTGGGATAACGCCAAGAAGTTCATTGAGGACGGCCACTTCGGCGGCAAAGGCTCGGACGCTCACAAGGCAGCGATTACCGGCGATACCGTTGGCGATCCTTATAAGGATACCGCCGGTCCAGCGGTCAATCCGATGATCAAGATCACTAATATTGTGGCGCTGCTGCTACTGGCGATGCTGGCGCATTAACATAACTGCATAGGGAAAAAGAATCGCCCCGGTTTTTCCGGGGCTTTTTTTGAATAATTTACAGGTTACTGGCCGGGAAGAGTGGAGAAGCGCCCGATGTTCGAGAAAATCTGCTCAAAAAGCCCGAGCTTCTTGCCCCGGGTCGGGGTTTTGTCCTTGCGTGGTTTAATCTCGCGAGCATCCGCCAGGGTGTAGCTGCGGGTTTCCGCCACCACCCCGTTCTGATCAAAATGGACCGCCAGGATATTGCGCCGGATGGCCTGCGGCTTGAAGAACGAGCGCCGCTTGGTAAGCTCGCTGATGTAGTACCAGACATCATCGTCAAAGGTGCTCACCAGCGAAGGATTGCCCATGTCTTCCTGGACCGAGGTTTTGTTGTCCAGCCCGGCCAGGATGCCTTCGGAAATATCATAATCAAAAACAAAGCCGCGCGGCTGATGCTCAATGGTGCACCCGGCCGCGCCAAGACCAAGCAAAATGGCGGCACCGAAGAGAAGTTTTATTCTGTGTCGGGTCTTAAAACCAGCGGCCTTCATATCCATATAACCTTAAATTAATTGCCGGATTCGTTTTTTGTTTTTAAATCGCGCGGTCAGGTGTAAAACCTTTCGCGAAAATAGCAAATGCAAAATGGCAATCTTTGGACGCTAAGTCAATTTCACATTTCAAGAATCAGGAAAAAAGGGCTATGGGGCTGGTAGAAACATTGAAAAGCAGATTTTCGCGCAAACGAGCCGGCCAGGATGCGGTGTTTGCTCTCTACCATGACCTGGTCGGCCTGGCGCGCGGGCAAGACCTTTACAAGAAATTTGCCATCCCGGACACCCTGGACGGACGGTTTGAGGCAATTGTCCTTCACCTGGCGCTGTTTCTGGTGGCCACCAGGGATGTTTTGGAAGGGGCCGGCAAAGGGCAGCTGGAACGCGACCTGAACCAGGTTTTCCTGAAAGACATGGACCGGAATTTACGCGAAATGGGGGTCGGCGACCTGAGCGTCGGCAAACAGGTAAAAAAAATGGCCTCGGCCCACTACGGACGGCTGCGCAGTTACGAGCAGGCGCTGACTGGAAAGGATGCCCAGGTGCGGCTGATGGCGGCTTTGCGGCGCAACCTCTACCGGGGCGAGAAAGTCCCAGGCGCCAAAGCAGCGGGCTTAGCTGATTACAGCCTTGCCCTCTATGGCAAATTCAAGACCCTCAGCGCCGCCGATATTCTGGCCGCCAAAACCAAGGGCATGGTCTCATGACCCCTGAAATCACCTTTATGGCGGATATCCCGGCGCTGGCCAAAAGCACCAAGTCCTTGCGGATTACGGCTTCCGCCCGGGAGCGAAAAGCTCTGGCGAAAAGGATTGAAGTGCCGGAGCTGCTGGCCTTTGAGGCCACATTTAAGGCCCAAAAGGAAGGCCGCGGCATCTATCTGGTAACCGGCAGGGTCATGGCCCGCATGAAACAAACCTGCGTCCGCACCCTTGATGTGATTGAGACATCCCTGGACCAGCCGTTTAGCGTGACGTTCATGGATGAGGACCTTTTTGCCGCGTATCAACACGAGGAACTGAGGGGGGAGATTGGGGACCATGAGGTTTTGACCGGGGAGAGCGCCAACCTGGGGGAAATCGCCGCCCAGTATCTGTCGCTGTTTGTTGATCCCTATCCCGCCGGTGCGGGCGCGCCCGGAGAAAAAGATTTAGGCGGCAAGGCGAGGTTCCGGAGCGGGGACCGCCGCGGGGAAGGGGCCAGTCCTTTCGCCATTTTAAAAAAACTTGATAAGAAGGGTTGAACCGGGGGCGTTATAAGGTATCTTGTCGCGGCATTTTGGCTTGAGAGGATTTTAGCGTGACCAAAGAGATCATTTTGGCGATCGACGCCATGGGCGGGGACAAAGGCCCGGTGATGACAGTGGCAGGCACCGCCATTGCCGCCAAGCGCTTTCCCGAGGCGCGGTTTCTGATGTTCGGCAAGAACCAGGTCTTAAGGCCGCTGATCGCCCAGTACAAGTGTTTGCAAGACCGGGTCGAGATCCGCCACACCTCGGATGTGGTGGAGATGGAGGACAAGCCCTCACAGGCAATCCGCACCGGGCGCAATTCCAGCATGGGACTGGCGGTCAGGGCGGTCAAGGAGGGCGAAGCCGATGTCGCTATTTCCGCCGGAAATACCGGCGCGTTGATGGCCCTGGCCAAGATTACGCTCAGGACCATGCCGGGGATCAGCCGCCCCGCGCTGGCCACCATCCTGCCCGCTTTAAAGCGTGATGTGGTGATGCTGGATCTCGGCGCCAATGTTGATTGCGACGAAAAAAACCTGGTCCAGTTCGCGATCATGGGGGCCGCGTTCTCGCGCACCGTCCTGCACCTGACCTTGCCGCAGGTGGCGCTTCTGAATGTCGGCGTTGAGGAGCTGAAGGGCAGCGACAGCGTGAAAAAAGCGGCAAAAATCCTCAAAGAGGCCAACCTGCCGATGCAGTTTGAGGGGTTTCTCGAGGGAGACAGCATCGGCGTTGGCGATGTCGATGTGGTGGTCACCGACGGCTTTACCGGCAATATCGCGGTCAAGACCGCGGAAGGGACCGCCAAGCTGATCGCCGAGCTGCTGCGGCGCGCTTTTTACCGTAATTTAATCACTAAAATCGGCTTTTTATTCGCCAAGGGCGGGCTCGACTGGATCAGGAAACACCTTGATCCCAACACCCACAATGGCGCCGTTTTCCTTGGCCTGAACGGCCTCGTTGTCAAAAGCCATGGCAGCTCCTCGGCCTCCGGCTATGCCGAGGCGATCCAGGTGGCAGTGGAAATGCGCCGCAACAACATCATCGAACTGATCACCGAAGATTTGAAGAATTTCAGCGGGGGTGAGACTGAAACCCTGACCCCGGCGCTCAAGGAGTAGTAATCAGCATGACCAAATACCGTTCTGTCGCTCTTGGGTGCGGGTCTTACCTGCCCGAAAAGGTCTTGACCAACGATGACCTGGCCAAAATGGTCGACACTACGGATGAATGGATCCAGGCCCGCACCGGCATCAAACGCCGCCATATCGCCGCCGATCATGAGCTGACCTCCGATTTGGCGCTGAAAGCGGCCCGGGAGGCGCTTAAGGCAGCCGGGCTGAAGGGCGGCGATCTGGACCTGATCGTGATGGCCACCTCGACCCCGGACCAGACCTTTCCCGCCGCCGCCACCGTGGTCCAGGCCGCGCTCGGCATGACGGGCGGGTTTGCCTTTGACCTCCAGGCGGTGTGCTCGGGCTTTGTTTACGCCATGGCGGTCGCCGACAATTTCATCAAGGCTGGCCAGGTCAGGCGCGCGCTGGTGATCGGCGCCGAGACTTTTTCCCGGATTCTCGACTGGCAGGACCGCAGCACCTGCGTATTGTTCGGCGATGGCGCCGGCGCGGTGGTGCTGGAGGCGGCGGAGGATACCGGAGCGCCAGACCAGCCGGGCATTTTTTCCACCCATCTCCATTCCGATGGCCGGCATCATGACTGCCTTTACGTCGATGGTGGTCCCGGCTCGACCAAAACCGTCGGCCATTTGCGGATGAAGGGCCGGGAGGTGTTCAAGCACGCCATCAACAACCTGGCGGCGGTGGTTGAAGAGGCGCTTGAAGCCAATGGCATGACTGCGGATGACATCGACTGGGTGGTGCCGCACCAGGCCAACAAACGGATTCTCGACGGCACCGCGAGGAAATTCTCGATCCCCGCCGAAAAGGTTATTGTCACCGTTGAAGAGCACGCCAATACCTCCGCCGCATCGATCCCGCTGGCGCTCTCAGCCGCGATCAAGGACGGGCGAATCCGCAAAGGCGATGTGCTCTTGATGGAGGCGATGGGCGGCGGATTTACCTGGGGCGCGGTGCTGATGCGCTGGTAAAGCATCAAATGTTTCCAAAAATCAGTGAATTTTCACCTCATCTAGTTGTTTAAGGGATTATTCTATCCCTTTGATATTGACGCATCTTTTCCGCTTCGCTACGGTTTTGTCCTGACGGCTGGCATCGCATCTTTACGTCACACCTGATTGGACAGTGAAATTTAAGGGGGTCATCTATGTCTGATAAAACATTAACCCGGGCGGATATTTCAGAAGCAGTTTACGAAGAGGTGGGGCTTTCGCGGCATGAATCCGCTGAACTTGTGGAAACGGTCCTGGCCGAGATTGCCGCGGCGCTGGTCGCCGGCCACAACGTCAAGATTTCCTCGTTCGGCAGTTTTATGCTGCGGGATAAAAACGGGCGTATCGGCCGCAACCCGAAAACCGGCGAGGAAGTAACAATTGCGCCGAGAAGGGTGCTGACCTTCCGGCCCAGCCAGGTGCTGAAACAAAAGCTTAACGCCTCCCTGAGGGATAGTTAGGGTCTGGACTTAACTACCGATGGTGAAAAAATCAAAACGGGCCTTTCGAACCATCAGCGAAGCGGCGCATGACCTGGATGTGCCGCAGCACGTCCTGCGCTTCTGGGAGACCAAGTTTTCAGCCATCAAACCGATGAAACGGGGCGGCAAAAGGCGTTTTTACCGCCCTTCCGACATCCACCTCCTGAAAGCCATCAAGCACACCCTTTATGACCGTGGCCAAAGCATCAAGGCGGTCCAGCTGCTGATCAAAAAAAGCGGCGTGAAAACCTTCGTCGCGGACTGGAAAGCGGCTGCCGGATTTGTCGAGCCGGCCGAAGAGGCCCCGGCGCCAGCCCCTGAGCCGGCGGTTAAAGCGAAGGAGCCGGAAGAGCCCGGCCTTTCCTTTGAGCCGGAAGCGGAACCCGCGCCTGAGCCGGAACCGCCCCCGGAAGTGATGCCGGAAGTGGCGCCCGAGCCGACGCCTGAGGCCACCCCCGAAGCGGCCCCCGAGGCCGCTGCGAAAACCCCCGCCGATGACGACACCATCAAGATCTCCAAAGACCTGGTGCGCGCGCTGGTCGCCGATCTCAAGGCGCTGCGCGCGCTGATCGATCGAATTCCTTAATTATCCCTCACGCAAATTGACCTCCGGTCAATGCTCCGGGAGGGCGGGGAACGATCCCCGGGCGCACGCTTGTGCGCCTGAATAAGGCCGTTTGCTCCTCTAGTTTGTCCCTCATGCAAGATAGCCTCCGGCTATCGCTTCCGCCGTCGCTACCCTGGCTACTCCGGAGGCTTCGCAGACCTGTCACGCCATAGTGAAACGAAGGCGGAAGCGAAGCTTCAGCTACGCCCAGGCGAGACGATCGACGCGCCAACGCTTGTTGGTGTGAAGATAGTCAGGGGCCAAGCGGCCCCCGCGAACCGTTTCGCGCCCCCGCGGAGCCGTGAGAAAAGCTCACTGGCGTGAGCGAAATAAAATAGGGGAGAGGGTAGGGTGAGGGTGAAATACAAAGACTGTCACCCCCGCTTTAGGCGGGGGTCTGGGCTTTTGTTTTTTTAGGTTTGCGCGGGGCGCAAACAATTGCCGGATACCGGCCTTGAGCCGGTATGACGGATTTATTTATTTTACCCCTTCACCTAAATCCTCTCTCTCAAAGGGGAGAGGACTTTTTTTATTCCCTCTCCCTTGATGGGAGAGGGTAGGGTGAGGGTGAAATGAACTGGAGGTGCGTCTAGCACCGACCGGGGCCAAGCGGCCCCCGGCAGTCGTCTGCCGCCCTCCCGGAGCGATAGCCGGAGGCTATCTTGCGTGAGGGATATAATAGTTGCCCTAATAAGGGAGCAACGCTATAAACCGCCTCGACGGTCCGGAGCGTAGCGCAGCCTGGTAGCGCACTTCACTGGGGGTGAAGGGGTCGTGGGTTCGAATCCCGCCGCTCCGACCATCCGCCTTCGCCAAGGCTACGGCGAGACAAGGCCCTAAAGAGCCTTGAATTGCGAGCAGGAGTGTCGCGCCATAGCTTTACGCGACGGCGGAAGCCTTGGCGTAGGAGGGCTGTTTAAAACCAAGAAACTTTGCCGTCGGCTTCGAGTGGCTTACGCCAGATGAAATAACGCTGAAGTTCTAATTCAGCAAATTAACGACCAAAACCCCGGCGAAATTGGCGATCGCGAAACCGAGCGACCCGGCCACGATGGCGGGGGTCACCAGGTGGTTCCAGCCGGCGGCGGCGGCCATCCCGGCGGCGGTCGGCGGGCCGCAGACACAGGCGTTTGAAGCGGTCGCGATCTCGGCGATATCGAACTTCAAAAGCCGCCCCAACCCGAAGGTGATGACAAAATGGACCGCCATGATGGTGGCGGCGAAAAACAGCAGGCCGGGGCCATACTCGAAAAGGGTGTAAATATCCCCGGATGAGCCCAGCGCGGCGAAGAACACCAGCATCAAAATCATGCCCAGCTGGAACGGGCCGCTGGCCGCCTTGACCCGTTCCCGGAACAGGGTGGCGGCGGCGATCGCCAACATTGTTACGACAATCAGCGAAGTGCCGGGAACGCTTGTCAAATCCTGGATAAAGGCGCCAGCCCGAATGAAAACAAATGCCAGAAACAGTGAAAACAGGGTCGCTGGAATATCAAAATCCCTGGTCCCCCAGGACCAGCCCGCGGCGCCGGTCTTTAGAGCTGGCGTTTTCCTGGGCGCGGCTTTGCCGGCGATC
>JADFFP010000057.1 GCA_022568115.1 Pseudomonadota bacterium
TGGACGATGCTGCTGCTTGCGCTGTTGATGCTATCATCGTCGCCGATATCGGCGTTCTGGAGTATGCCCTGCAACACCAGCCACAATTGCGGCGCCATCTGTCAGTTCAGGCCTCGGCCAGTACCGCTGAGGCAATTAAACTTTACCAGCAAGAGTTTGAGATCAGCCGCGCGGTTTTGCCGCGGGTTCTGACGGTCGGGGAAATTGCGGCGCTGAACCGGGAAATCAACATCGAAACCGAGGTCTTTATCTTCGGCGGTCTTTGTCCCATGGCCGAGGGGCGGTGCAGCCTGTCGTCCTATATTACCGGCATCTCCCCGAATAAGGAAGGGGTTTGCTCCCCCGCCAGCCATGTGCGTTATTCCGAGGAGAGGGGGCAAATGGTCTCGCGCCTTGGCGGCTATATTATCAATGCTTTCAAGGCGGGGGAGGCCGCCGGATATCCCACCCTGTGCAAGGGCCGGTTCGTCACCGGGGGAAAAGCAAGCTACCTTTTTGAAGACCCTACCAGTCTTAATGCGCTGGATTTAATCCCGGCGTTAATGGAAGCCGGTGTTAGCGCCATCAAAATTGAGGGCCGCCAGCGCGGCAAGGCCTATCTTTCGAAATTGATCCCGGAAATTCGCAGCATGGTTGATGCTGCCGCAAAAGGAAACATGATACCCTCATCGGGGCTTGAGATGATCACCGAAGGCCAGCGCCAGACCGCTGGTGTTTATAAAAAATCATGGAAATAAAAACGTGACAATGGAAACAACCAGCAAACTGACCCTGGGGCCGGTGTTCTTTAACTGGGCGCCTGAAAAACTGCGCGACTTTTACTTTCGCATCGCCGATCAGGCGCCAGTGGATACCGTTTGCCTGGGCGAGGTCATTTGCTCAAAACGCTTGCCTTTTTATGAAGGATTAATTCCGGATATTGCCGAACGATTGGAAGCCTCCGGCAAAGAAGTTATATTTTCCACACTGGCGCTGGTCATGAACGAACGCGAAGTAAGCGCCATTTACGCACTAAGCCAGAAGTCCGAATTTTATATTGAAGCCAACGACACCTCGGCCATATCCTGTCTCAAGGGCCGCCGCTTTGCAGTTGGTCCGTTTATCAATGTCTATAACGAAGCAACCATGGATTATCTGATTGGCTGCGGCGCTGACCGGATTTGCCTGGCTTGTGAGTTGCCTGCCGGGTCTATCCGCATTTTGGCGGAACACAGCGCTGTTCCGTTGGAACTTCAGGTTTTTGGCCGTATGCCGCTGGCATTATCGGCCCGGTGTTACCACGCGCGCTTGCACCGCCTGCATAAAGACGGGTGCCAGTTTGTGTGTGATCAGGATCCCGACGGCAGAAGCGTTGAAACACTGGAGGGTGACGGGTTTTTAACCATCAACGGAATTCAGACCATGTCCCACAGTTACGTCAGCTTGCTGGCGGAGCTTCGAGAACTTCAGGATATCGGCGTTCAGCGTTTTCGTTTGTCGCCCCAGGATGTGGATATGGTGATGGTTGCACAAATCTTTCGCCAGGTCCTGGATCACAGTCTTGATGCCAGGGAGGGGCAAAACCAGCTCGAAAACCTTTCCGGGAACATTGCCTTTTCAAACGGTTTTTACCATGGTGGCGAAGGATGCCACTACATTAACCCATAGCGAATTTGTCCCCAGCGCCGGCAAAAAATGAAAAAAGCCTCAAGGAACTGGAAGCGGAACTCTCCCGCCGAAGATAGGAATACTACATTTGGATCACAGGAAACCAGTGGTTCAATTCCTTTTCCAGGGCGCCAGGTTCTGGCAATTCCAAATTTTAAGTCTGGGTGATCCTGAAGGCCTCGGCGATCGGCATTCTGGCCGCCCTGAGGGCCGGGAAAAAACCACCGACAAATCCCACCACGATGGCAAGCGCCAAAGCATGCTTAACCAGTTGCGCCGAGATGCTAAATTCAAACACCGCTTGGGTGAAGCTGGCTCCGTTCAAGGTTGAGACCAGCATCCCGTCAAATAAAACAAACGCCAGACCCAAACCAATAGCGCTGCCGAAGACGGCGATAATGATTGATTCCGTCAAGATTCCGATAAAGCTGGGGAAAGCGCCGAACCCTAAAGCCCTGAGCGTGGTAATCTCTCCCATCCTCGCCAAAACAGAGGTATACATTGTATTAAGCGCCCCCGCCAAAGCGCCCAGGGCCATTACAAAAGCAAGCGGGTAGCCAATCCAGCGGATCAGGGTGGTCAGCGGTTTTGATTGCTCGGCGTAATAATCCGCTTCGGTTTTAATATCAACGTTCAGGCGCGGATCGTTTTCGGCAAAGGCCTTTATTTCTTGAAGACTGTCCGGGCCGGCTAATTTCATGCGCACGCTTTGATAGGATGTACCTCGGTTATAGAAGGTCTGCACCACTTTGGCATCGGCCCAAAGTTCTGATTCAAAAACCGAACCGCCGGCATCAAAAACTCCCACTACCCGCCACTCGGTGTTACCAAAAGATATTGTGTCGCCCAGATCCAGTCCAGCAAACTGTTCTCTGGCATTGTTGCCGACAACGATTTCATTGCGGCCGGGCTCAAACATGCGCCCCTCGATAATCTTGACGTTCTCCCGCAAACTCAGGCTGGTCCGGTCAATCCCCCGCATCGGCGCATTAACCGAAAGGCCGGTGGATTTTTTTAGAAGATCGACAATGACAAAAAGCTCGAAAGAGGCCAGCGGTTCACCATTTAGTTTGGCAACCCCTGGCGCAGTGCTAAGCAGTTTGGCCTGTTCCAAGGAAAGACCGCTGGTCAGCTCAGATAGCGAGCCTTCCCTGATGATAATGGCAACTTTGTCTGATCCTGTGCCAGCGACTGTTTTCTCAAAGCCATCGGCCATCGATAAAAAGCCAACCATCACGGTAATAACCAGCGCAATACTGAAGATCGCGGCGCTGGATTGCCAGAACCGCTGCCTTAAGCCTTTCAGGTTCATAACGGTAATGGCAATAATTTGTTGGAGGGTTGTCATATTGCTTTCCTCCCCAGTGCGGCGGCAACATTGATCCTGACGGCATTAAAGGCGGGCAGACCACCGGTCACAAACCCCAACAGCAGCATATAGGCGATCGCTTGCAGTAAAATTTCCGGGGTTAAAGCCATCGGCGGCAGACCACCACCGACAGCGCTTTTTAAAGCTTCTACCATAAACCAGGAAACGCCAAGAGCGGGGAGACCGCCCAAAAGGACCAAAAGCAGGGCCTCCAGGACAATCAAAGTAAAAATCCGGCCATTGGAAAAGCCCAGGGTTTTCATCACTGCAATTTCATTTGTCCGCTCACGAACCGCCAAAACCATGGTATTTCCGGCGACCAGCAGAATCGTGAAAAAAGCGGCCCCGACAACCGATGTAATGATCAATCCGATGTTGCCAAACTGCTCCAGGAACGCCTTGCCGAAGGCCGCTTCGGTATCGGTTTTGGTTTCATTTGGTGAATTTGCGAACTGGTCATCTATCGCCTTGCTGACAGCTTCGTTCAATTCCGGCGATTCCGTTTTGATTATCAGCCAGCCGATGCTGTCCCTGGCCCCGGCTCGGCCTTCATTAAAATAATCATAATGGAACATTAAAGACCTGGTATCAAACTGTTCTTCCTTGTCGTAAAAAATACCCTCGACCTGAAATTCCCAGGTGCGGGAGCCATCCTGGTTGGTCCAGATACTGCTTATCAGGGGGAGGGTATCTCCGATTTTCCAATTGTACTGCTGGACCAGGGCTTCGCCGACCAGCACCCCTCGCTGGTTGGCCAGAAAGTTAGTCCGTTGATCTTCGGGAATAAAAATCTCGGGGTAAATATCCAGATAAGATTCAGCGTCCACCGCAAACGAGGCCAAAAAGTTTTTTGGTTCCTGATAGTAACCGCCGAACCAGGAGGCGTGGGTAACATTTTTCACCCCCTCGGTTGCCTTGATTTTAGTGTAATGAGCAAAGGGAAGGGGTTGGATGAGACTGACCTTGCTGGTGGTTATCAGCCGGTCGGCGCCGGCCAGTTCAACTCCGGCATTTAAAGCATGGTCAAATGTTTTCAGAACGCCGAAAATCAGGAACGCCGTAAAAATGGAAAAAATTGTCAAAAACAGACGCAGTTTCTTGCGGGTCAGGTTTTTGCGCAGAAGTCGAAAATACGTCATGCGGCCCTCCGCTCAAAAAATTTACCTTTATCCAGATAAAGTTTGCGGCTGGCAAATTTTGCCGCCTCGGGGTCATGGGTGACAATAATGACGGTCTTGCCAAAATCTCTGACCATAAGCTGAAGGATTTTCAAAATTTCTTCCGCGGTTTTGCGGTCGAGGTCGCCGGTCGGCTCGTCACACAAAAGAACTTTTGGGTCAGAGATAAAAGCGCGGGCAATGGCCACCCGTTGTTGTTGCCCGCCGGACATCTCGCGCGGATAAAACTTTGCCCGGTCTTCCAGCTCAACAATCGAAAGCGCCGTTTTCACATGTTCGGCCCGTTTTGATTTGCTCAATTTTGTTAACAACAAGGGCAGCTCAACATTCTGGGCGGCAGTCAGCATCGGCATCAAATTGTAAAACTGAAAAATAAACCCAATATTGGCAGCCCGCCATTTGGACAGCTGGCTTTCCGAAAAGGTATCGATCCGCTCCCCGCCAAAGGTGATGGCGCCGGAGGTCGGCCGGTCAATGCCGCCAATCAGGTTCAACAGGGTGGTTTTACCGGAGCCTGAAGGGCCCATGACAGCGACAAACTCATTTTCCCTGATGACCAAATCCAGTTCATCAAAAATATCAATGGACATCTTGTTTTTTACGTAATGCTTGGAAACGCCTTCGAGTTTGATCAGCGGCTCTTTGGTCATGTGGATTTCCCCAAATAAATTTGTTGGTTGTTTTTTAAAGATTTTAATCCGGCTCTTTAAGAAAGGCGACTTTCACCCCCATGTCCGGCAAAATACGCGGATCCTTGACACCAAGTGAAATCCGCACCTTTACCGTTGCCTTGTCGCGATTGGCGGTTGGCACCACAGCAATAACGGCGGCCGGGATATCCCAATCGGGGTAAGAATCAAGCGTTGCCAGGACTTTCTGGCCGGCAAATACCCGGCCGATATAGCTCTCGTTCACATCCACTTCAATTTCAAGGGAGTCCATATCGACAATCGTGCAAATTCCGGTGCGGGTAAACCCGCCGCCGGCGGAAACCGGCGAAATCATCTCACCGGGCTGGGCGTTTTTACCCACCACCACCCCGTCAAAGGGCGCCCGGATGACATACTTTTCAACAGTTTCCCTCTGGCGGGTGACTTCCAGTTTGGCAATATCAATATCGACCGCCGCCCGTTCGTATGAGGACATCAATGTATCCACCCTGGCCTGGGCTTTGGTCAGGGCGGCCTGGCTGGCAATTTGTGTTTTGATAAGCTCTTCGGTGCGCGTCAGAACGCGTTTGGCTTCAGCCAGATCGGCCTCGATTTCGCTAATGCGCGCCTCAGCGGAACGAACTCTGGCTTTCGCCAGGTCCAGGTCTACCTTGGCCAATGTGTCATCCAGCTGGGCAACGATTTGACCTTTTTCAACAACTGTCCCTTCTTCGATGAAGATTTCCACAATCCGGCCGGTAATCTCTGCCGAAACGGTCGCCTTGCGGCGCGCGGTGATATAGCCGGAGGCGTTCAGGATTTGCTGGCTTTGGGCGCTTGTCGATTGGGTTTGATTATCAGCGGATGAACTGGTCGAAGATTTGATTCCGGCATTTGCATTACTGGCTTGGTCAACCCCACCGGGGGTTTCGTCGGTAACAGGCAACAGCACCCAAAGGGCGGCCGCTGCAATGACTGCAAGACTTGCAAAAAGAATTATTTTTGTCCGCCCGATACCACCCGGACTTTCAGACCCCTCATCCAAGCGGTTGATCTTCAAGCTGTGCAATTTGTCTGACCTATCCTGCATAAATTAGATTTGATACCAATCCTTTCAAGGAAACAAGTGCGTTATATGGGTTTGTGAATTTTTGCCCAATCCGGCGCCCGGGTGCCGGGCAACACAAGATCGAACCAGCATCAAATATTTGCCGGAGGTTCCATATGTTTTCCCCTCGGTTATATATAAGGCCGCCGCCAAACATTAAAAGGTTCAAATTCTTTTCCAGGGCCGCATCAAGGAGCTGGAAGCGGAACTTTCCCGCCGAAGTTAGGAATTTTCGCTTTTAAAGGTGGAAGACCGGTGGTTCAAATCACCTCCGAACCGCCAATGTTGCGCCACGTTACTGCAAAATTCACACCGCTTTAAAGACCGAATGCTTCAGATATCCTTTAGAGCCGCTAAAGGAGTTTCCGTCCAATTCGGAAACTCTCACCGACAGGGTTTATTAAAAATGATCGCGGTTGCGCTCGATGAACGCTTCCAGTTTTTCCGGCGCACGCCCGGTTAGGTCTTCCACGAGGCTGGTTTCAGCGTCGAAAATGCCGACTTGGTGGTCGAGGGCGACTGCGCCCAGATGTTCGATCAGGGCGGAGGAAAAGCCCGGCAGGCCGTGAAGCGCTTGCTGCCAGGCTTCGACCGGAACATCGACGTAAGCAAGATCGAGGCCGAAGTGGGCGCCCATGCGTTTGGTGAGCGTCGCCATATCCATGCTTTCGGGCCCGGTCAGAACCAGCCGTTCGCCGATATGGCTTTTGGGATCTTTTAGCAGCGCCACGGCCACTGCAGCGATGTCATTGGCGGCGATCGGCCGCATGGCGGCCTTGGCCGAAGGGCAGCACCACCTGACCGGTTTTTTTAACCTGACCGCCGGTGAACAAATAGAGATCCTCGGCGAAAAAAGTCGGGCGGATATGGACCGCGCCGACATCAGCCCAGTCGAGAACCTGTTCGGCCTGCCAGTGCTGGTAGGAAAGCGGACTTTTCGCGGTCTCAAGGGCGGAAATTTGTGACATATCGACGACGCGGATAACGCCGCCCTCCTTGGCCGCGATGGCGATGTTGGCGGCGGCTTGAAGCAGGCGGTCTCCCAGCGCCGGATAACAAAAGTAAACACCTTCGATATCCGTCATAGCTGCTTTAAGGGATGTCAGGTCATAAAAGTCGCCAATAACGACTTCCGCCCCCAGTTTTGCCAGGCGATCCGAGCGTTCATCAATTTTGCGCACCATGGCGCGGACGTTTGCGCCCTTGGCCAGCAGTTGTTCGCTAACCAGTGTTCCGGTTTTTCCGGTAGCGCCAGTGATCAGGTATTTTGGTTTGGTTGTTTTATGTGTCATTTTCAGTCTCCTTGGGTTTAATTGGATTTAACGGCATGCTGACCCGCGTGGGTTTCCAGCCACGGTTTATAATCAAGAGCGAACTTGGGATTTTTGACGGTTGGAAAAGAACTTTCCCGCTCGTAGCGCTCGAGATCAATGGGCTTGGTCAGAATGAGTTTGATAAAGCCCTTAAACGCTTTCAGCTTGTTGCCGAGGGTGGGCCGGGTGTTTTCATTTCCTGCCATGTAACGGCGGACGATCGTCTCGAAATCTTCCGGGGCTTGCCCGGTCATCTCAAAAACCACATTATTGGGCGCGCCA
>JADFFP010000058.1 GCA_022568115.1 Pseudomonadota bacterium
GGGGTGAGTAGCGTTAGGGTATTCAGGCGGGGGTGCTGCGGCAAAGAATTCAGGGTTTGGGGTCCCTTTTCATGACCGGCATTGATTTTACTCTCGGAAAAAATACCCTCAGGGCTTTTTAAATAGATCATAGTAGAACCTGGTTTTTGGATTGTAATTGGACTCATCCACTGGCCGGGTACAACTTACCATGATATAGCCATATCTTGTATCCGACCAAATCTGGCGCCATGGGCCATCTTCCCGAACGGTCCAAGTCAAGCCGTTTGAATGAATATCCAGTCGGGCAAACCATTTTGTGTCTGAGATATCCCCACCTTGTGGAAACCCTATAATTTTACCACATCGGGATCCAAAACTGATAACCACAGTCCCATCGCCGGGGAAGTCAAAGTTCGTTACTCCCCTAATGCCTGCGACAACATCGTACCAAGATGGGTCCCAGTTAGAACCATGTACTTCCTTCTCATTACACCTATAATAATTTTTCTTGTCACGGCAGGCCCAACGCCACCAATCTCCTTTAAAAGGCTGGACCAACCGGTCCAGGCGGGCCTTCTCGGCCTCGGCCTGGCGTCTTTTTATTCTTTCCTGTTCGGCCTGTTCATGGCGGTATTCCAACCTGATGATCCGGGTTTCAACATCGGAGTAGTCCGTGGCATCCGGGCTCAGGGACAGGTATTTCCGGTAACTCCTGATGGCGCCTGGGATATCCCCGGCTTTTTCCTGGGCGACCCCCAGGTTAAACCAGGCATCCCCCCATTCGGGGGCCAGTTCGGTGGCTTTTTTGAATTCACTTACAGCATTCTGGAAACCTGAGAGGTCTTTCGCATCCTCCATCGCCACCTGGCCACGGATCATGTAGCGCTGGGCTTCCTGGGAGACGTCCTGGGCCATGGCAGGTAGGGTTAGAAATATTGTCAAACCCATTAGGAGGAGAATTTTAACTCTTTTTCCCATTATCTTATTTCCCAGAATCTAGAACAGTTCTTCACGGTTTTTTTCTAAGGTAAATGACTTTTTTTGTCTCCATGCCTTCAGCTGTACATCTTTTTCTAGGATTGGGTGCACTCGAGTCCCAATAGCGTCTCGGCCTTTGATATGATAATTCGATCCGCTGAGCATCGGGGCTCACGGTTCCTTTCATAGGGATTTCAAGATTTGGGCAGTTCGGGTCAAGATCAGAGGCCGCCCAAAAATACGACCCCTTTATTTCATAGCCTTTAATATTGCCCCAATGGTGTAAGTACACATCCCCAGTAGGGGGTAAAAAGTAAAATTTAATTGTTGATCCCGAAACTTCTATCTTAGTATAGCAACGCCAGATCTCATCAAACTCACACCAATCACCCGCAAGGCGAGACGGCAGTTCCTCAATCTCTTTTATTTTTACCCTTTGGGCCTTGTCGCGCTTGTATTCAAGCTTGATGACCAGAGTCTCAACTACCGCCTTGTCGGAAGCATTTGGGCTTAGAGCCAGGTATTTTTTGAAACTATTAATTGCCCCGGCAAAATCGCTAGCCTTGTCCTGGGCAACCCCCAGGTTGAACCAGGCATCGGCCCAGTTGGGGGCCAATTGGGTTGCCCTTTTAAACTCCTGAACGGCATCCTGAAAATCGGTTTCAGTTTCCGCTTCCTCCAGCGCGGCTTCACCCCGGATCATGTGGCGCTGGGCCTCGGAGGAGACTTCCTGGGCCATGGCTGGCAATGTGAAAACCATCGCTACAGCCAATGCCAAAAGAAATTTATGTAAACTGGTCATAGTTTCTCTTCCCTCCTTGTACTTCAATACTTTCCTACTAACTCTGCTGCCAGATATTCCCATATGTCCGTCCCGCTTTTTAATTTTTCCTATGAAGCTTTAGTGTTGATGGTAAATCAGGACAGTTTTCATTTTCGTCTATCAGCATCGTTGTTATTTCCAATCTATTCTTATCACTACTTAACTTCCCTACTCCTGGATGGTAGCCCCGTGGATAATAGCATTGCTTTCGTGCCCCTGATTCAATCGGCGCATCCATAAAAGAAAACCCCTTAATCTGACCATCTACAACCTCTCCAACAAAATTTAACTGATTGATAGATTTATAACCTTTGCTACAGTCACCAAAAGGACAAAAGGCAATCATTCTGATTTCAAATTCATTGCCTTTTTTCATATAAATTTTATACCGGGCAGGAATTAGTGAATTTTCCCATAAACCTTCTAAGCCGTTTGCCAAGGACGCATCGTTTTGGGCTTGGGCCTTTTTTAGGGCCGTCTGCCTTTGGGCCTTATCAATTAAATACTCGAGCTTGTAGATGAGCGCCTCGACTTCGTTCCTGTCTGAAGCATTTGGGTTCAAGTCAAGATACTTTTGAAAGCTCTTCATAGCACCTGAAAGGTCTCCAACCTTTTCCTGTGCCACGCCGAGGTTGAACCAAGCATCGGCCCAGTTTGGGGCCAACTGGATTGCCTGTTTGAATTCGCTAACAGCGTCCTGATAACCCGAGGCATCGCTAGCCTCTTCCATCGCCGCCTGGCCCCGGAACATATGTCGTTTGGCCTCCTGGGAGACCTCCTGGCCCAAGGCTGGTAGTGCAAACACCATCGCTACGCCCAACGCCAAAAGAAATTTATGTAAACTGGTCATTTTTCAATCCTCCCTTTTTTGAATAGAACCCTTGAAAACTTTTTTCTCTTATTCATTTCTCGGCATAAACCGTCATGCCCTGGACGTAATTAAGCGCGTCGCGGACAAACAAATTGCCGGGTTCGGCCTTGTTGGCCGCCTCGAGGTATCTAACGCTCCGGTCCCAGTTGCCATCGCCGTATTGCAGGGCATCGAGGATGGCCCCGGCTTTTGAGCTGTAGAGCGGAATTTCCGGCATTGGGGCGAAGTCGTCCGGGTTGGTGATCATCTGATCCAAAAGACGGTAGGAGTAACTGTCGGTAGAGAACCCTGTCTGGGCCTCCATGTAAAAGAAGTTTGCTGTGCTATTGTCCCCGTAATTGTCCAGGTGCAGGCCCAGCCTCCAGGCGGCATCGCGGCGGCCGTTGGCCCGGGCTGTGGCCACGCGCTGGGCTTTTTCCTGATCGCTCAGCGTCGATTCACGCTCCCGTTTCTGGGCCACAAGCTGTCTGACGTAGGCCTCAGCACCTTGTAAATCCTTGTCCGCCGGGGCGGTTTTCCGGGCTTCTTTCAAAAGGTCAAGGGCGCCGCCAAAATCCCCGATGTCGACCAGCGACACGGCAATCAGGACCCGGTCGCGGGCGGCTTTTGGCATAACCCCAAGGGTGGCGGGATCGATCATTCCCCAGGCGATCGGGCCGGAGCCCTTGCGGACGGCCTGCACGGCCTGCAGGCCTCTGATGATATCGAGGGCGTTTACAATCCAGGGCTCACTCGGGACCACGGACAGCGCAGTCTGGAAATAGGAGACGGCCTGGCCGTAACTGCCGCGCTCCGCCATCAGCACCCCCAGAAGGAAAGTTGCCTTGGCCTTCATCGGCCAGTTGGTGCCCTCAATCATTTTGGTCAGTTGCTCAGCCTCGGTAAAGGCCTCACCGGTCGCGGCGGCGTATTCCCTGGCATCGACCGGGGCGGAGTATTTCGTTCCCTTTGAAAACCGTGGTTGTTTAAGGCCAAGGCCGGAGGAGGTGGTCCCGGATTTCAGCCCGCTATCAAAGCCTGATGTTCCGCCTTTTAATTCCGGGACCCCGGAAAGATTGCCGCTTGTGCCTTCTATCCCTTTCAGCTGGCCGAGCGCCTGGTTCTTGTCCTGATTAAAAATCCTCTGGCGTTCCTCCTCCTGCTGCTGTTTCAGCCGGTCCGCTGCTTCCTGTTGTTTGCGCCCGGCGTCAGGGTCGTAAGGGGTTTGAGCGCCCTGGCCGGTTGGTTTTGTTACCTCACAGACGCCTTGCTTGTAACAGCTTCCAGCCGATACCGGGCTTTGGATGCGGGCCCGGTCAGAATTGCACTGACTTGAAGATGAATAAGGCCCTTGTGTGCCCGAGGTCGCCCCGCCAATGTTTCCACAACCGGGGCACGACCATTTGAAATAGTAGCTGCAGGCGGCCTCGACCGTTGAAATACCAAAAAGGATGAAAATAAGGCTTAATAAGGCCGTGCGAAGGGTTTTGAAAACAGATTTATGGATATGAAACATCGGTTTTGTTTATTCCTCCTTATTGTTTTTAAAAATCCTCATCTTTTTTTATAGCTAGTATAAGTGTAGCGGGTTTTGGGGTTGAAGGCGGAATCAGATAAGGGGCGATCTGGGCTGATGATAATATAAGTGCTGCTGGTTCTTGCCCAAATGGTTCGACGGCCTCCCCCTTTTAACACGCATTCCCAACGAGTATTGAAAACATTACCTTCCTTAGGGTATCCATAAAAGAATTCGCAACCCCAATTTGGCTGCATTGAATAAGAATGAATAACAACTCCTTTTTCTGAAAATTCAAATGTAAAGTTATCTAACATTCCGTACCAGTGTGATCCTTCTTTTTCTTTTTCATTGCATTTGTGAATTAACTCATTTCGCTTACTCACCAAGCAATGCTTAGTTATCCAGGCGCCTCTAAAGGGCTGGACCAAACGCTCAAGGCGGGCTTGTTCGGCCTTGGCTTGACGTTGTTCTCTTTGATTCTTTTCCTCCTGCTCGGCCAGGTATTCATTCTCGTAGACCATCGCCTTGACTTCACTGGCATCAGGGGCATTTGGGGCAGCCAGAAGGTAAAAACTGAAATTCTTTTTAGCGGCGGCGAAGTTTCCGGCCTTGTTATTCGCAACACCGGCATTGTAGTAGGCGTCGGCGTACCACGGGGCGGCAGCGATCGCCTGTTCAAATTCACTGGCAGCGTTCTTGAAACCGGTTTGGCTGGAAGCATTTTTCATGGCAGCCATGCCGCGGAAAAACCGGCGCTCTGCTTCTTCCGGAACCGGTGGTGGGGTTTGGGAAAGGGCCTTGCTTATAACCTGTTTGCGGAGCGTGTCGTTAGCGGGGTTGGATTTCAGATCAAAAACCAGTTGCTCGAGGGATTTTTCGGTACTCTGGGAAAACCCCTGCTGTGGGTTAAGATTGAGAAATAACAGGCACAAAAATATCAGCTTAAGGATTCTTGACATTGCTCCCCTCCCGGCGCTAAAGATGCCAACCGCTGCTCCCCACTGGAAACAGGCCCGTGATGCAATTCTTATCCTCTAATTCTGGATTGGTTTAAAAACTATACAATATTTTCACTCAAGAGTCACTTTTCGGGGTAGCCCGAAGCAAATCACAAGGGAGCCCTAAAAACGTTTCCTGGTTTTTTTCCAGTCGCCATTTCCCCTGATTCACTGTAACCCAAGTATTTCCTTGGCTTTCGCCATCATTGATGAAAGGCGGATTTTGCCCGTCAAAAACCATACGCTTTATGAAAAAAAATGCCCGCCGGGACTGTCATTAAACCGTAACAAAACCTTCGTAAAATATCCACACTGGACGGCTAAACCGCGATGGACAACTCCGGCACGGGCCGGAACCTGACCTGAGGCAAAAGGGGAAATATCTTGGCCAATCCGAAAAAGGGCATTTTCACCAGCTCGGCTTTAGCCGTCACCATCAAGCCGTTGGCCGGCAAGGGCGGCGGACAGTTGGCCCTGATCGGGTTCGCCCTCCTTTATATGGCAATAGTCGGGATTGCGGTGGCCTATCTTGACCCGACCGTTACCGGCAGTGTCTTCGTGATCGCCGCAGCCGTGATCGGCGCCTATATGGCCATGAACATTGGCGCCAACGATGTCGCCAACACCATGGGCCCGGCGGTTGGCTCCGGGGCTCTCACTTTATTCGGCGCGCTGGCGATTGCCGCAATCGCCAATGCCGCCGGGGCATTGTTGGCGGGCGGGGATGTGGTTTCCACCATATCGAAGGGAATTATCAACCCGGATCATATTCCCGGCGCGACTGCCTTTATCTGGGTCATGATGTCGGCGCTGCTGTCGGCGGCGCTGTGGATCAATCTGGCGACCTGGGTGGGGGCCCCCGTTTCCACCACCCATTCGATCGTCGGCGGGGTGCTGGGGGCCGGCGTCGCGGCCGCGGGTGTTGCCACTGTCAACTGGCCGACCATGGGGGCGATCGCCGCCAGCTGGGTCATTTCACCAATTATGGGCGGGGTTGTCGCCGCGCTTTTCCTGGGCTTTATCAAATACATGATTATTTACCGGGAGGACAAACTGGCCGCCGCCAAGCGCTGGGTTCCGGTTCTGGTCGGCATCATGGCCGGGGTCTTTATCATGTATCTGGCGATCAAGGGGTTTAAACGGGTGTGGAAGGCCGAGACCTGGATGGTCTGGGCGCTCGGTGCGGCAGGATTTATCATCACCTATCTGTTGACCCGGCCGCTGGTGGCGCGGGGCGCCGAAGGCCTGGAGAACCGTAAGCGATCTGTCCATCGGCTGTTTACCATCCCGCTGATCTTTTCGGTGGGGCTGTTGGCCTTCGCGCACGGAGCCAACGATGTGGCCAACGCCATCGGTCCGCTGGCCGCCATCATCAGCACCGTCGGCGATGGCGGGATTGCCGCCAAAGTCACCATCCCGGTCTGGGTCATGGTGATTGGCGGCGCAGGCATCGGGGTCGGCCTGTTGCTGTTCGGCGCGAAGCTGATCAAGACCGTGGGCAAGGAAATCACCCGTCTCAACCCGACCCGGGCCTTTTGCGTGGCGCTGTCGGCGGCGATCACCGTGATCATCGCCTCATGGCTGGGTTTGCCGGTCTCCTCCACCCATATCGCTGTCGGCGGCGTCTTCGGGGTGGGTTTCCTGCGCGAATATCTGGCCAACCGCCAGCTGCGGATGTTTGACCGGAGGGAGGCGCCTTCGGCCATGGCGGAAGGGAATTGGAAAGCGCTGCCGAAGAAGGCCCGCAAGAAAATCAAGAAATGGGAGCGCCGCCGTCTGGTGCGGCGCCGCCAACTGCTGACCATCATCTCGGCCTGGGTGATTACGGTACCCGCCTCGGCGGTCCTCGCCGGATCGCTGTTCCTGGTGTTGACAAAAGTCTTTGGCGACTGAGCAGGGCTAACTTGCTTCAGCCACCCGAAGCCCGCAGGGCGAAGGGTGGTCGGGGAGACTGGAGATTTTCTTCTGATTTCCTAACTTATTGAAACCTAAGTATTTTCCATCTTTCCATTCCTATTAGAAAAATTTCAATAATCTGATTACAATCAGAGCGTTTTTTTTCAGATCCTGTACGTTTTCCAAGTCAACCCACGAAAGGATGGAAAAATGATCAGGATTACAAAAAACGCCAGCTATATCTTACGGGGTCTTGCCATACCCGCCTTCTTCGCCGCCACATTTTCGGCCTTGCGCCAGCAACGGCCGGCCCGCTTTGAAGACCTGCGGGTCATCAATCCCAAAAACCTGGAATAATAACCTTACCAAAGATGAGGACCCCATGATAAGCACTAACCAGCAAAGAAACCTTCACGACCATGATCTTCTCAACCGCCTTTTCAGGGAACCGGTATTTCCCAAAGCCAAGGTGAAAAGAAAAACCATACTCA
>JADFFP010000059.1 GCA_022568115.1 Pseudomonadota bacterium
GCCTTCCAGTTCCGCGTTGATCTGGTCTTCGACGTCCTGGGCGGCGACCACCACCTTGTAGGACCGGGTGAGACCCTTAATGTTCAGTTCTTCGAATTTCATTGGTCTGCTCTTCTTGCTTTTTCTAATGCATTTCTGTTTTGGCGGCCACGTTCCCCCTTCGCTCCTTCAGAGCTTCGGGCGACACTCCTTCGCCTGTGTCGCCTTCAGGGTCTTACTGGCGTAAGCCACCCGAAGCCGAAGGCGAAGGGTGGTGCGGGCGGAGGGATTTGAACCCCCACGTCGTAAAGACACTGGCACCTAAAGCCAGCGCGTCTGCCAGTTCCGCCACGCCCGCTTATTTGGGGTAAAAACGGGGTAAATCCCGCATCTTTACCAAGCCTTACATTCGCCGTCAGGCATATCGGGTGAGCCTATACCACACCTCTTTGAAAAAACACCAGTTTTTTTCGAGGGTGAAGAAGGGAATTATTTCACGAATAATCTTATTTTTATTACCCCCTCACCTAAATCCTCTCCCACGGAGGGGAGAGGACTTGTTTTTTATTCCCCTCTCCCTTGATGGGAGAGGGTTAGGGTGAGGGTGATTTTGTTGTTTCTATAAAGATTTCAAAACTTTTGGCAGGGTCTCAATCAAATCATCGGCGATCAGGCCGCCGCCAAATATAAGCGCCGCCTCACCGTGAAGCCAGGCCCCGGCAGCGGCCGCCAGGAAAGGCGCCATCCCCTGGGTCATAAGCCCGGCGATAATGCCCGCCAGCACGTCGCCCGACCCCGCGGTCGCCAGTTGCGGGGCGGCGTGGGTGTTGATGATTGTTATCGTCCCATCGGAAATAACCGTATCGGGGCCTTTGAGCAGGACAATAGCCCCGGTCTTGGCCGCTGCCGTCTCAGCGGCCGCCACCTTGTCGCCCCAGGAGATATCAGGCCAGAGACGCTTGAACTCGCCATAATGGGGAGTGAGGACGCACTTTTCGTGAAGCGCGGCCTCGAGCGCCCCGACATCGCCTTCAAAACTGGTCAGGGCATCGGCGTCAAGAACGCAGGGTTTGCCGGCCGCCAGCACCTTAAGGACCCGCGCTCTGGTCCCCTCCCCTACCCCATTGCCGGGGCCGATGACAAAAGCGCCGAATTTGTCCGAGGCGACCAAGTCCGCAAACTCCTCATCATCGCGATAGCCCGCCGACATCACCGAAAGCTGTTTCTCGGCATAGGCCAGAAGCGCTTTCTCAGGGACAAGGGTGGTCACCAGACCAGCGCCGGTCCGGAGCGCAGAGCGCGCCGCCATCCGCGCCGCGCCGGACATAGCCAAAGGCCCGCCGGCCACCAGCAGATGCCCGCGCTGGTGCTTGTGGCCGCCCTTGGCGAGCTTGGGAAAATCATCCCGCCACAGCACCGGATTATTTTCGAAAACCTTCAAAGCCATCCCTCCAAGGGCCTCCTCCCCGATACCGATGTCGACAATCTCTACCTCGCCCGAAAGCTCCAGCCCGGGCATCAGCATCTGCCCCCGTTTTTTGTGTGAAAAGGTCGCGGTCAGATCAGCCTTGAAGGCAGTCCCAAGAATTTGCCCGGTATCGCTGGAAATACCGGAGGGGATATCGACCGCGACCTTAAAGGCCTTAGCTTGATTGGCGGCATTGATCCATTTGGCCGCCCGGCCCTCCACCGGGCGTTCCAGCCCGGTGCCGAACAAAGCATCGACGATCACGTCATACCCTTCCAGATTATCCGGAAATTCTCCGGTCTCCCCCTGCCATTTTTCATAGGCGGTAAGCGCCGCGCAGGAATGACCGTCGGGCAGCTTAAGAGCGACGCACAAAACATCCCAGCCCTTGTGGCGCAATATTTCCGCGGCCACCCAGCCATCGCCGCCGTTGTTGCCGGGGCCGTTGAGAAACAGGATTTTGCCGCTTTTCTTTTTAGAAAGGATCGCCTTGGCCAGCCCCCCGCCCGCCTTGGCCATCAACGCATAGGCGGGAATGCCGGATTTAAACGCCGCGACCTCTGCGGCGATCATCTCCGCCGCCGTCAGGACCGCGTATTTGGTATCGAATTTCATAAAACCTTGTAAAATCACTTTGATTTAATCGGACCTAAAGGGATAGTTGCACTTCCATCTGCATTAACTTTCATCTTTGATGGGTTGCCTATAATTGACTTTCTTCCTCTGGTACTTTCTTCATTAAAATTAGTGAAAATTTTGTCTGAAACTGGGAAAATTATTTTTGCTTCACCATGTGTCGCATCATCGGGAACAAAGTAAATAATTGTTTTAAAACAGTGTTCCCGGGTAATTGCCCAGAACGCTAGTAGTCTTATAGCACCTTCACTAAGGCGAAAACGCCAATCCGTCGAATATAACAAAATGTGTATATGTGGAGTACTTGCGCTTCCATATTTTTTTGATTTAGATATTAGTTTCGACCAAACCCAATCAGCCATTTCACCGTGATTATAGCTAGAAGAGGCAGCTTCGTATGATCCCCCAATTTTTTCTAGGAGTGCAACTTCCATGAGGTCCAAATACTCATCACCAAATTCAGTCTCAAGTGTAAAATCAAAGTCGTTTTGTTGATTTTGGGTTGGGTCGGAGACAATTTTGTAAAAAGTTCTTCCTGCTTTTCCTAACCCCTTTATAAAAAACTTAAAAATGAATTCTTCAATTTTCGCTTTACCTTTTGGAAATTGAAGAGGCTGGAATTCTGCTGTTTTATCTTCTAGATTGATAGTAATCGGACCGATCTTGCCGGTTGGTTTCCTGTTTGACCCTGAGTTTGTCATTGAGTTGGACCTTTTAACTAGAAGAGTTTCTTCGAAGAGACACCTTTCCAGCAGTTTACCACAAATGTCTTTTTGCAAAAGCATGACCTGAGCCTTGCTTGATGTAAACTTCAAATTCTTTTGCCTTTTTCTTATCAGTAAAGACAATATAAGTGACAAGCTTCCAAGGTTTGAATTTATTTGTGTGAATGGAATTTCCGGAATTATGTTCAGACAATCTCTTTTTTAAATTCACGGTCAACCCGACATACTTTTCATCCGGGGAGGAAACACTTTGGATTAGATAAACATAATACATGATTAACTGCCCTGCGTCGCTAACCCTCCTTCGCCAAGGCTACGGAGGACAGGAGCTATGCAGGGCACTCCTGCTTGCAATTCAAGGCTACTTGGGCCTGCCCTGCGTAGCCTTGGCGAAGCAGGGTGGGGCGAGCGAGGGGACTTGAACCCCCAACCCCTGGCACCACAAGCCAGTGCTCTAACCAGTTGAGCTACGCCCGCCATATAAACGCGCCGCATCCTTAACTTCAAGCAACGGTTCCGTCAAGAAGGCTTCTCACACGTCCTGAACATGATATAAGACCTATAGCACAAACCTTAAAGCCGGAAAGCCGTACCAAGCCATGAAAAAAATTGAAGCGATCATCAAACCGTTCAAGCTGGACGACGTCACCGACGCGCTGCAGGAAGCAGGCGTTTCCGGCCTGACGGTCACCGAAGCCAAGGGGTTCGGGCGCCAGAAGGGCCACACCGAGCTGTACCGCGGGGCCGAATACGTGGTCGACTACCTGCCCAAGATCAAGGTCGAGGTGGTGGTCGAGGATGCGATGCTGGATAAAGTGGTCGAGGCGATAGTGATCGCCGCCAAAACCGGGCGCATCGGCGATGGCAAAATCTTCATTTACGAGGTCGCCGAGGCGATCCGCATCCGCACCGGCGAAACCGGCCCCGAGGCGGTCTGAGCCAGCTTTCAGTTGCCAGGAAACAGTCGACAGTTCCTCTTTTTACTACCCCCTCACCCCACCCCTCTCCCACGGGGGGAGAGGGAGTTTAAGAAGCGCCCACTTCAGTCCCCTCTCCCTTGATGGGAGAGGGATAGGGTGAGGGTGACATTATAAAACTGTCAGGCCCCTATTTCCCAGGCTACGCCGTAGCGGAGCTTTAGCTACGCCCAGGCGAGACGATCGACGCGCCAACGCTTGTTGGCGGGAAAATAATTAAGGGGCCAAGCGGCCCCCGCGAACCGTTTCGCGCCCCCGCGGAGCCGTGAGCAAAGTTCACTGGCGTGAGCGATAAAAAAGGGAAGCAGTTTTTTAATTCGCGCCCTAAATCCCGGTTGACAGAAAGCGCCAATGGGTGCACTTCTATGACATTCCGCACTAAGGGGTGTGCATCCATTCATTGAGAGACACAAGATATAGAAATCTGTAAAGGACCGGGCCGTGGCTCATTTTCAAAAACTTACCGCTGAAAAAATAGCAAAACTTAAAAAGGACGAAGACCTTCGCTGGATCGATCTCAGGTTCACCGATCCGAAGGGAAAATGGCAGCACCTGACCATGGATGCCGAAAATCTCGATGACGACATGCTGGAGGACGGCATTATGTTCGACGGCTCGTCGATCGCCGGCTGGAAGGATATCAACGATTCGGACATGACTTTGAAGCCGGACCTTTCAACCGGCGTGATGGATCCCTTCTCGGCCCAGCCCAGCCTGATCCTCATTTGTGACATCCTCGATCCTTCCACCGGCCAGGCTTATAATCGCGATCCCCGCTCGACCGCCAAGAAGGCCGAGGAGTATTTGAAGTTCACCGGGATCGGCGAGGCCGCCTACTTCGGCCCCGAGGCGGAATTTTTCATGTTCGACGACGTCCGCTTCGATACCGGTTACGGCTTCGGTTTTTATGAGGTCGACGACGTCGAGAGCCCGCACAATTCGGGATCTGATTTTGAAGGCGGCAATATGGGCCACCGGCCCGGCCCGAAGGGCGGCTACTTCCCGGTGCCGCCGGTCGACAGCGCTTCCGACATCCGCGGCGAGATGGTCACGGTGATGAAGGAAATGGGTCTGCCGATGGACAAGCACCATCACGAGGTCGCCCCCTCCCAGCACGAGCTGGGGCTGATATTCGGCACCCTTTTGCAAACCGCCGACCGGTTGCAGATTCTCAAATACTGCGTCCACCAGGTGGCCCATACCTATGGCAAGACCGCGACCTTCATGCCGAAACCGATCCAGGGCGACAACGGCTCGGGCATGCACACTCACCAGTCGCTGTGGAAGGGCAAGAAGCCGCTGTTTGCCGGCAACGGCTATGCCGATTTATCGGAACTGGCGCTCTATTACATCGGCGGCATTATCAAGCACGCCAAGGCGCTGAACGCCCTGACCAACGCCACCACCAATTCCTACAAGCGCCTGACACCTGGTTTTGAGGCCCCGGTGCTGCTGGCCTATTCCAGCCGCAACCGCTCGGCCTCGTGCCGCATTCCCTACACCACTTCGCCGGGCGGAAAGCGGGTTGAGGTGCGCTTCCCGGATCCCACCGCCAACCCCTACCTGGCTTTTTCGGCGATGCTGATGGCCGGGCTCGACGGCATCCAGAACAAAATTCACCCCGGCGACGCCATGGACAAGGATCTGTACTCGCTGCCCCCGGAAGAACTGAAGGACGTGCCGACCGTGGCCGGGTCATTGCGCGAAGCTTTGGGCGAGCTGGACCGCGACCGTGCTTTCCTGAAAAAGGGCGATGTGTTCAGTGACGACCAGATCGACGCCTATCTGGCGCTGAAATGGCGGGAGGTGACGGATTTCGAGCTCTCCCCGCACCCGATCGAATTTCAGATGTATTATAGCGTTTAAGCTGGCCTATACCGCAGTCTGTCACCCCCGCGAAGGCGGGGGTCTGGCCGGATGCCCGCCTTCGCGGGCATGACAAAAAAATAAATCGGATTAATCCGTATCAACCGTTTCCGGTGGCGGATTTTCCTTTGGCGGGAGGTATTGGAAAAAGTGCCTGTCCTGGAGCGCCGAGACCGAGATTACCCGGGTGTCGCTCTCCACTTCCTCTCTGGCGATCATGGCATGCGGGATGTCGTTGCCGAGCGTGTGGACCATCCTCTTGACCACCCAGACGCTGTCCAGCTGGGGGGTTTTCTGGTAGCGCATCCCTGGCTTGACCTCACGCGGCGGGCGGGTGGCGCTGCCGCTTCCTTTTGAAAAAAGTTTTCTGAGGCTGAACCCTGATGGCATGCTTCGTTTCCCCTTACGATGCGTGGCAAAAACTTTAGTCCTTGCCAGCAAAAAAATCCACTCTTATATAATCCCGAAATGATTGAAATCCGGTTAACCATGACCCAGACCTGCATCGCCACGTTTTACAAGTTCACCCCGCTCAAGCGCCTGAAAGCCTTGCGGGCGGAGCTGCTGGATTTTTGTAAATCAGAGGGCATCAGGGGCACCATCCTGATCGGGACTGAAGGGATCAACTCGACCGTCGCCGGCCCGGCGATGAGCATCAACGCCCTGCTCTCCCACCTCAGAAAATGTAAAGAATTTCAAGGACTTGAGGCAAAGTTTTCATACAGTAACAAAAGCCCGTTTCACCGTATGAAGGTGCGTATAAAAAAGGAAATCGTAACACTTGGAGTGACCGGAATCGATCCGGCCAAGACGACCGGCCGGCGCGTGACCGCGGCCGAATGGAACGCCCTGATTTCCAACCCTGAGGTTGTGGTGCTGGATGTCCGCAATACCTATGAGACCAGGGTTGGCATGTTCAAGGGCTCCATTGACCCGGGCATAAAAACCTTCCGCGATTTCCCTCAGTTCGTCAAATCGAACCTTAACCCTAAAAAAAACAGGCGAATCGCCATGTTCTGCACCGGCGGCATCCGCTGTGAAAAGGCCGCCGCCTGGATGCTCGCCGAGGGCTTTGAAGAGGTCAGCCAGCTCGACGGCGGTATCCTCAAATACATCGAAGAGACGGCGGAGGGCGAGAGCCTGTGGCAGGGCGGCTGTTTTGTTTTTGATCACCGCGTCGGGGTCGACCGGGCGCTGGCCCCGGGCGGGTATGAAATGTGCCCGTCGTGCCGCTGGCCGGTGACGGCAAAGGACCATAAACACGCCGATTACGAGCAAGGCGTTTCCTGCCCCCATTGCCGATCATCGCTTACGGAGAAAAAAATCGCCTCCAGCCGCGAACGCCACAAGCAAATCAAACTCGCCGAAGCACGGGGGATAAAGCATTTGGGGTAAGCCCCTTCCTGTCATGCCCACCCCGGCACACCCCCCCCCTCTGTCATACCGGCGCAGGCCGGTATCCGGCAAAAAATAAATAGTCATACCTGCAAAAGCAGGTATCCATTTATCCTTTACAAACCACTGGATTCCCGCTTGCGCGGGAATGACAACATAAAAAAGACCAGACCCCCGCCTTCGCGGGGGTGACGAATGAGTGTGGGACCAAGCATTTGGGGTAAGCCCCTTCCTGTCATGCCCGCCCCGGCACCCCCCTCTGTCATACCGGCGCAGGCCGGTATCCGGCAAAAAATAAACAGTCACCCTCACCCTACCCTCTCCCATCAAGGGAGAGGGGATTACAGTTGGGCACTTCTTAAACCCCCCGAGGGAGAGAGGACTGCAACAGTACACTTCTTAAACTCCCTCTCCCCTCCGTGGGAGAGGGGTGGGGTGTGGGGGCAAAAAGATTAACTGTCATTCCGGCCGCCAAGCGGGCATCCG
>JADFFP010000060.1 GCA_022568115.1 Pseudomonadota bacterium
GGGGGCATCAGGTTGTGGCCGGTCTGGCTCTGCGGGCTGGGGAGGCGGAACTGGCGATCCGGGCGGCGGAGCGGGCGCGGCTCGAATCGGAGCAATCTAACCCGCGACTTCAAGGTTGACGCTGCTCTTGCCCACCCTTCAGCAAGCAGGGTTTCAGTTTAAACAGCGGCAAACCGGGCCATTACCAAAATGCCCATGACCAATACAAAATACAGAATCCCTATGGTGAAAATTATCCTTTGATTTTTTGCGGAAAGGTTGTTTGCAAGCGGCTTTTTCATTTCGGGTCTCCCAACCAGACTATTGACTAAAATGATCCTCCGTTGAAATTGTGAACAAATGCTGCCGGAAATTTGGTGATTTTATGGACAATTGTGGCGCGCCGCCACAAATCGCACGGATTGGGTAAAAAACAGCCCTGAAATGAATGGGCCAAAAGTTTTTCACTTGTCTCAAGCGCCGCTTTCCGGCATTACAAAGCCAGCGGAACCGGACAATCCAGGCAAGGGAAGAACCAGGCGATGAATTCCTTCAATTCCAAATCTATCCTGAACATTGGGGGGATAGATTACGAAATTTACAGCCTCAGGAAAGCCGAGCAAACGCTGGGGGATATCAGCCGGCTGCCGTACTCTCTTAAAATCCTGCTGGAGAATATCCTGCGCCATGAAGACGGTGAAACAGTCAACCAGGAAGACATCAAGGCGCTCGCCGGATGGCTTAAGGAGGGAAAATCCTGCCACGAAATTTCCTTCCGCCCGGCCCGGATCCTCATGCAGGACTTTACCGGCGTCCCAGCGGTGGTTGACCTGGCCGTCATGCGTGACGCCATGGTCAAGCTGAAAAAAGACCCCAAAAAGATCAATCCCCTGAACCCGGTGGACCTGGTGATCGATCATTCGGTCACGGTGGATGCGTTTGGCTCGCCCCAGGCTTTTGGAAAAAATGTCGAACTGGAAATGGAGCGTAACCTGGAGCGTTATGAATTCCTGCGCTGGGGCCAGCAGGCCTTTAATAATTTCCGGGTGGTGCCGCCGGGGACGGGGATTTGTCACCAGGTTAACCTGGAATATTTGGCAAAAGTCGTGTGGACCAAAAAGCGCGGCAAAACAATCATGGCTTATCCCGATACCCTGGTTGGCACCGACAGCCACACCACTATGATCAACGGCCTTGGAGTTCTCGGCTGGGGGGTGGGCGGGATAGAGGCCGAAGCGGCGATGCTGGGCCAGCCCATTTCGATGCTGATTCCCGAAGTTGTCGGGTTCAAATTTACCGGGGAACTGAAGGAGGGAACCACCGCAACCGATCTGGTTCTGACCGTCACCGAAATGCTCAGGGGAAAAGGCGTGGTTGGAAAATTTGTTGAATTTTTTGGACCCGGACTGGATAACCTGACCCTTGCCGACCAGGCAACGATTGCCAACATGGCCCCGGAGTATGGCGCTACTTGCGGATTTTTTCCGATCGACAGGTCGACCCTGGAATATCTGGAATTTACCGGCCGGGAACCGGAGACCGTGGCGCTCGCCGAAGCATATGCCAAAGAGCAGGGCCTGTGGCGTGACGCGGGCACTCCGGACCCGGTTTTCACCGATACGATCGAACTGGATATTGCACAAGTTGAACCGTCACTGGCCGGGCCAAAACGGCCGCAGGACAGAATTGTTCTCTCCCAGGCCTCCAAAGCTTTCATGGCGGCGCTTAGCGGAACCTACGGTCAGGAACAGGAAGAAGACACCTACGTCGAAGTTGAGGGGGAGGACTTTGTACTCTCAGACGGCGACGTGGTTATCGCCGCCATTACTAGCTGCACCAATACTTCCAACCCCAGCGTCATGCTGGCCGCCGGGCTTTTGGCCAAGAACGCCTTGCAACGGGGGCTCAAGGTCAAACCCTGGGTCAAGACCTCTCTGGCGCCGGGATCAAAGGTGGTTACCGATTACCTGGAAAAGGCCGGCCTTCAGGAGGCCCTGGATGAACTTGGCTTTAATCTTGTGGGGTATGGCTGCACCACCTGTATTGGCAATTCGGGGCCACTGCCGGAGGCGATCTCAAAAGCCATCGATGAAAAGGGGCTGGTATGCGCCAGTGTGCTGTCCGGCAACCGTAACTTTGAGGGCCGTATCAGCCACGATGTCAAAGCCAACTATCTGGCCTCTCCGCCGCTGGTTGTCGCGTATGCGCTGGCCGGGTCCATGAAGGTGGACATTACCCGTGATCCGCTCGGCAAGGACAAATACGGAAACGCCATCTATCTGAAAGATATCTGGCCCAGCAACTATGAAATAGAGGAATTGGTCCAAAAAGTGGTGGCCAAAAGTATGTTCCAGACCCGCTATGCGGATGTTTTCAAGGGTGACAAGGACTGGCGCGCCATCAAGATTTCGAAGGGTCTGACCTATCAGTGGAATAAAAAAAGCACTTACGTCCGAAAACCCACTTTCTTTGACGGCATGAAACTGAAACCGGCTGGCCTTAAAGACGTAAAGAAGGCAAGAATTCTGGCGCTTCTGGGGGATTCTATTACCACCGACCACATCAGCCCGGCGGGCGCCATTAAAAAAGACTCGCCGGCCGGCCAGTATTTGACCGGGCGCGGAATAGAGAGGCGTGATTTTAACTCTTACGGATCGCGCCGCGGTAACCACGAGGTGATGATGCGCGGGACATTTGCCAATATCCGTCTCAAGAATGAACTGGGCCAGGGAAAGGAGGGCGGCTGGACGACTTATTACCCGGGTGGAAAGCTGATGAGCATTTTTGACGCGGCCATGAAATACATTGAGAAAGATGTCCCCCTGGTGATAATTGCCGGCAAGGAATACGGCACCGGTTCCTCACGCGATTGGGCCGCCAAGGGAACCTTGCTGTTGGGCGTCAGGGCGGTAATCGCGGAAAGTTTTGAGCGCATTCACCGCTCCAACCTGATTGGTATGGGGGTTTTGCCCCTGGAGTTTACCGGCGCGGCCACCAGAAAATCCTTACGCCTGACGGGCAAGGAAACCATCAGCCTGTCAGGAATTGAGGGCGGGATTATGCCAGGAAAAAGCATAGCTTGTACCATTTTCTATCCCAATGGAAAAACCCGGGAAGTGAGCTTGTTGTGCCGCTGTGACACCGCCCAGGAGGTGGCTTACTTTGAGAACGGCGGAATTTTGCATTACGTTATCCGGCGCCTGGCCTCTTGACCGGGATCAAACTCCTCACCTGATGGTGATTGGAAAATCGGCACAATGCATATTATGCTGGGCGGATTATGAAACGAATCGCACTGATCATATTTTTTCTGTCTTTCATTTTTGCCGGCAATACGCTGGCGGGCGATCTGGTGGTGGTCGAGCTGTTCACCAGCCAGGGCTGTGAAAAATGCCCGCCCGCCAACAAGCTGTTGGCGGAACTGGCAAAAGAGAAGAGTGTTCTGGCGCTCAGCTGGCACGTTGACTATTGGGATTACCAGGGCTGGCAAGACACCCTTGCCGATCCTGAACACACCCGGCGTCAGGAAAACTATAACCAGGCGCTGGGAAAAAAAGGTGTTTACACTCCCCAGATTATCATCAACGGGCGGCGCGAGGTGGTCGGCTCACACAAACTGGCCCTCTACCAGACCATCCAATCCGCCCTGAGCGCCAACGAACTGCCGGTGACGGTCCGCCTGGAAGGGAGCGCTGAAAACTTACAGGTCAGGCTGGGTGGTTCTGAAGATAAACCCGGGGCGGTGGTTGTGCTGGTCTGGTATGACAGCCTCCAGAAAATCAAGATCGGCGCCGGGGCCAATGCCGGAAAAACCATTACCTATGCCAATGTTGTCCGGAAGGTCAAAAACCTGGGCGAGTGGCAAGGCCAAGCCGTAACGTTTCCTATTGACCTTCGCGATCCCGACCGGGGCGGGGCGGATTGTTTGGCCATACTGGTGCAGGATGGGGAAACCGGCCGGATTATCGGCGCCACCAAGATAACCCTGGACAGCTTTCCTGATTAAATATTGGTTCTGGTTTTAATTGCCCAAGCTTTCCTGGCTTTGCAGGATTTCGGCAATTTTTGTCACTATGATAAGAAACGCACGCCCCCGCCATAAGGCGTTCATGCTTTCGGCTTCCGCCGCCCCATCGGGCGGGGCATCCATCATGACCAAGCGGGTTTCATCGCTGAGCAGCACATTTTCGTCATAGCGGGCCTCAAAGGTGGTCCAAATCTCACCTTCGTGTTCATAAAATGTCAGCGTCACACCGAGGCCGTCAAATGTCCGGTAGGTAGCGGAAGCGACACGGAAAAGCTCAAGCTTATCCTGTTGGGTAACATCCAGTAGCAAAACTTGCGCCAAAGCATAGGCGATCGCCCGGGCATTCGGCTGGTTGACTTGCTCCGGGCCGGAGGCGCCGAGGGAAAACAACTGGGCCTCCGGCGAGGGCCTTGAGACCGACCAGGCAGGGCCACCGGTAATTTCAAAGTCCACGCTCTTGATCCTTAATGTCGAAAGTCTGATGACCTCCTGGCGCAACCAGAAGGCCGGGTTGGATGATATTTGCGGAAGCGAGGAAACGGTCCAGACCCGCTGGTCCCGCTCATCCCATGCAAAAGTAATGATTCCACCACCCCCTGGGGCCAGGAACTGGTCGCCGGTGGTCAGGGCCGCCAGGATGTTGTTTTCCTCACCCACCAGCGTAATGGTTACCGCACGCTCATCCAGGCCAAGCCGTTCCAGGTATTTAGGTTTATTTGTTTTGGGATCCAGCCGCTCGCTCTGTTTCAAACCCGACAGCAACCCCTGGACAAATGAGGCATTGGCAGGATAACCAGACCTTTCGGCCACTTTCCAGCTGGTTCCATCATAGTTCAGGGTTGTGGTTTCTCCATTTCCCGCCAGTGTAATTTGGCTGACGTTTGTGATGTTTTCCGCCAGCCCTTCCAGCAACACTCCGCCGGGAAGGTCAGGTCCCCTGACCTTTTCCTGCTCCACCAGGAAATAAATGGAAAAACCCAGCAAAAGGCTGGCCAAGACGCCCAAGGTCCATGTTAATCTGGTCAGGCTCATGACCTCTTCCTTCTTTCGACCAGGCCGAAGCGCAGCAGGCCCAACAACACAAGCAGGGCCGGAATGACAAACATATTCAGGAAAATAATCCTGTTTTCCATGGTCCTGATGGTCTGCAGTAGAGTACGCTGGACCTGATTCAGGTTGCGCTTTATGGTTCGGGCCTGATTCCTGAAGTTCTGGATCTCAACCTCACTGGCCTCACTGAAGGCCTGGTCCTCAGGGGTGGTTCGCTGCAATTCGGCCAGGCTGGCTTCAACCTCCCGCAGCCGGGCCCTCAAGGTTTCCCTTTCCGCTTCCTCCCGAAACGTGGCTTCACGCCTGAGATCGTGAAATTTTTCCAGGGGACGTTTTGAAACCCCTCTGGCCCGAAGAGAAATCAGCGCGTCCGACCCGCTCAGATAATCCAGAGCATTGACGATAAAAGCGGCATTGTCGGCGATCGGCACCAGAACGTCGCGGCCAAAACTGTCAAGCCGGATTCCGGCCCAGAAACGGTCCTCAAAGATATCCGCATCAGCGACAATAATGACGTTGATGTTCCCTTCAGCAAGACCCTTATTTACCGCCACTACCTCCGGAAAGGCGGATTTTACACGGCCTGAAAGATGGCCCGCCAATGTATATTTTTCCCTTGGGGCTGTGGTTTGAATTAAAACCCCGGGATCAATATCCTGACGGACCAGGTTAGCGGCAACAATATCAGCCCCTTCACTGGTTTCAATCAGGGGTTCAAAGGTCAGCCCTTCCCTGCCCTCGAAATCCAACACCCCGGCGCTGGCAAAATTAATTACCGAAAGAAAAGCTGTGATTGGATTGTCTTCGCTTAACTGGTCCTTGCGAACCCCCAGCCAGTGAATGTAATCCCGGTATGTGACCTGCGGGGGATTTCCAACATCTACCCGTTGACCCAGATTAAAGTCGACCACCGCCCGCTCCGGGGAATAGCTAATGCCCCAGGCGCTGAACAGGACCGCCAGGTCGGAGAACGGTGAAATTTCGGGGCCAAAGACCCCGCTGGTTGCTTGTTGCAGCAACGGGGTAATCTCAGCAAACGGATCAACAAATATCATGGCCGGTTTGCCGCCCAGGACAAACTGATCTATTTCATAAAGTTGTTCGGGGGTCATCTCCGCCGGGTGAACCACCAGCAGCACGTCCACATTCCGGGGAATGACATTAAAATTGTCTTCCAGATACACGACCTCAAACAGCTGTGTCAGCTGGCTGTAAATCAGGTAGGGCTGGCCCTTACCCTGAAGGAACGCCATTGCCCCTCCGGTGCCGTAGCGCATGGGCAGGGACGTGATCAGGCCAACCACCGGTTTTTCTTCCTGGCTCAGCAGAAATACAATTTTCGCCAGATCAAATTCCAGGAACCGCTCACGCTCCTCGGAAAAATGCGAAATAACCTCGAGGCGGTTGGTTTCATCAAAACCGACCAAACCCAGGAAGATGGTTTGGTCTTCTTCCCCCAGCCCCTGGACACCGTAGGTTGCTGCTTCTTCCCGTTCTTCGCTAAAGGGTTCGGGATCGATCACTTCCAGCCTGATTTTTCCATCGCTCAAGGCCTCAAATTCCTCCAAAAAATCCTGAACCCGCCGGCCATAACGAAAAAGCGCCGGGTCGTTCGCGGCGGTTCCCTTGGAAAAATAAAACCTTAACGTCAAGGGTTCTTCCAATCCCGCCAGAATTTCCCTGGTTCCCGGGTTCAGGGTGAACAACTTGTCCCCGGTCAGGTCAAAACGAATCGGCCCCAACCAGGCATTGCCAAAAAAATTGACGCTTAAAAAAATGATAAATGCGAAAATCAGCTGTAAATAAGCATTCAGCCGGCGTTTCCCAGTCGCGCCCATGGCCTAACCGGCCTCCCGCTTCAGATTGACGATGAGGTAATTCACAAACAGCCAGAACGCGATCAGGCTGATGAAAAACAGTAAGTCACGGCCCTCGATTACACCCTTCAGAATACTGTTGAAATGGCCCAGGAAACTAAACGACGCAACCAGCGAGACCAGGGCTTCAGGAGCCCATCCAAAAAACAGGTTCTGCACCAGCGGCAAGCCACTGGCCATAAAGAGAAAACAAATCGCCGCGGTTCCAACGAAAGCAATGATCTGGTTACGGGTCAGCGCCGAAAGTGCAGCGCCAATACTTAAATAGCTTCCGGCCATCAGAAAACTGGCAAGGTATCCGGCCAGGATAACCCCGTTATCGGGCGCCCCCAGATAATTGACCGTTATCCAGATTGGAAACGTCATGGCCAGCGTCAGCCCGATAAAAATCCAGGCGGCAAGGAATTTCCCGAACACCACAGCGAAGGTTGAAACCGGAAGGGTCAGGAGCAATTCAAACGTGCCGGAACGGCGGTACTAGGCCCACAGTCGCATTGAGTTGGCCGGGATCAGTAACAGAAACAGCCATGGGT
>JADFFP010000061.1 GCA_022568115.1 Pseudomonadota bacterium
AGCGGCACTGCTGGCCGCCCGCAAGGGCAAGCGCCTGGTTTCAGCGGCGGAATTTGAAGAAGCCAAGGACAAGGTCATGATGGGCGCCGAGCGGCGCTCGATGGTGATGACCGAGGAGGAACGCAAGCTGACCGCTTTTCACGAAGCCGGGCATGCCCTGGTGGCGATGTTTTGCCCGGCGGCCGATCCGATCCACAAGGCCACCATTATCCCGCGCGGCCGGGCTTTGGGTATGGTTATGCGCCTACCCGAACGTGACCAGTATTCAATCAGCCGGGAGAAAATGCATGATAACCTTGCCATCTTCATGGGCGGGCGGGTTGCCGAGGAAATTGTCTTTGGCTACGACAAGGTCACCTCCGGGGCGGCCACTGACATCCAGCAAGCCACCAACCTGGCGCGCCACATGGTTGCCCAATACGGTATGTCGGATAAGTTAGGGCCGCTGCTTTACCATGAAAACGAGGAAGAGGTTTTCCTCGGCCATTCGGTTACCCGCCAGCAGAATGTGTCGGAAGAGACCGCCAATCTGATCGATGCGGAGATCAAACGGTTTGTCGAGGATGCCTACAAAAGGGCCGAGAAGATCATCAAGACCCACCGCAAGAAGCTCGACCGGATCGGCAATGCCCTGCTGGAGTATGAAACCCTGACCGGGGAAGAGATCGAGGCGCTGATCAAGAACAAGAAAATTGACCGCGAACCACCGGAAACCCGGGAAAATACAGAGGCCAAGAAAAAGGTCAGGGCTTCTGTCCCCTCCGCCGGACACAAAAAGGCGGGCTCCAAGAAGGACAAGGAATTCGGCGCTGAACCCCAGCCCGAGGGTTAGGATTCAAACCCTGGAAATTTTATTGTGGGGGTGAACTTTTCTGAAGATACCAAGCTCTATTTAACGCCCTCTGGCCTGACACTTGACCGGAGGGCCGCGCTGTCATTTCCGCTGGCCGGGGGCTCTTTGAATTTCGGTGCGCTTGAAGTGGTCCTCCGAAGCGCTAAAAAAACAATTTATCAGGCGACCTTTCCAATCGCCAGCCTGAAGGCTCTCAAGGAACAATTGCCAGCGTCCCTTCATGCTAAATTTAATGCCACGTTAAAGCGCCTGACTGCCCCGAGGAAGCCCCTGGACCTTCCCGGCGGCGCGGTCCTTTCTTTTGCCAAGCCGCTGGTGATGGGGGTCCTGAACCTGACCCCGGACAGTTTTTCCGATGGCGGACTTTACATGAACCCCGGCTTGGCCGTAGAGCGGGCCGGTGCGCTTTTCGATGAGGGCGCGGATATTGTCGATATCGGGGGAGAATCGACCCGCCCGGGAGCGAAGAAAGTCCCGCCAGAGGAAGAAATACAGCGCCTGACCCCGGTATTTGATATCATCAGGGAGCTTCCTGGCCCGGTCTCGGTGGATACCCGCAAGGCAGCGATCATGGCGGCGGCGCTTGAGGCGGGGGCGGGTTTGATAAACGATATTTCAGCCCTGACGTTTGATCCGGGCGCGCTGGAGGCGGTAAAATCCGCCCCTGGAATTGTCCTGATGCACACGCTTGGGGTCCCGGAAACCATGCAGGACAATCCAGGCTATGATGACGTTTTGCTGGATGTGTATGATTATCTTGAAGAGCGGATCGAAGCTTGCGCCCGGGCCGGAATTGACCGGGAGCGGCTGATCGTCGACCCGGGCATAGGTTTTGGCAAGACCACCGGGCACATTCTGGATTTATTAAAGAACCTGAGCCTGTTTCACGGCCTTGGGGCGCCGGTTCTGGTTGGGGTGTCGCGCAAACGGTTTATTGGCGAGCTGACCGGGGTCAAAGACCCCAAAAAGCGCTTGTCCGGTTCGATCGCCGCGGCGGTGCTGGCGGCCGGCCAGGGGGCGCACATTATTCGCTGCCATGATGTCGCTGAAACCGCACAAGCTTTGGCGGTATTCAATGCTGTCGGTGGAAATTGAGAAAAAATGCTAAACAGCCCTATTTGTCCTTAGGGCGTTCGGCCTCAAACTCTATTTTCATCCTGAAGCCCAGGGCCTGGGCATAGCTTTCCACTGTAGCCAGCCGGGGCGATGCGCCGGAAATTACACTTTCAAGCCGTGATATGTTGCTTTTTTTGGTGCCCAGGAGTATCGCCATGTCCGTTTGGGTTAAACCCTTGGCTTTACGCATAGCGATCATTTTCCGCTTCATGGCATAAGCCGGGGCCAACTCATCATAAGCGGCCTTTACATCTGTCTTTTTTAAAGCTTTTTTCTTAAAATCCTTAAAAGTGGTTTGATCAGTCATTCTTAACAATCTCCTTCATTCGTTTGCGCGCCAGGTCCAGGTCAATTTTAGGGATTTTCTGCTTCTTTTTAATCAGAGTGTGCAGAATAACCACCTTCTTGCCGGTAACCGTACAGAACAAAGAACGTGAAATTCCCTCTTTGCCTTTTGCCCTTATTTCAAACAATCCCTTTCCAAGCGGTGCGGTGTGTGGACGGCCAAGGGATGGCTCAAATTCCTCCACCATTTCAAAAATATGGATAAGATTGGCTAATATACTGGTTGGCAAAGCCAGGGTACGTTTCTCAACCTTCGTACTGTAAAAAATAATTGTCCATTTCACTGAAATAAGTTATCATAAAAGATAACTTTGTTCAACAAAAAACTTTATCCCTTTTTTATGGTTTTGGAGGCTAAACGAGAAAACCGGTTTATTAACTGAAAATTCAAATATTCTGATTAGAATTCTAAATAATTCAAAAATAACAGGAAACCTGCTAAGTAATGGGCAAGAAATAGACATAATTTTGCCTTTTCTTTCAGCAAGGTTTATAGCCGGGATAGCGGTTGCAACAAAGAGGTCTGAACCTGAACAAAAAACACAAATATTTTGGCACTGACGGGATCCGGGGCAAGGTCAATGCCTCCGCGATGACCGCCGAGACGGTGATGCGCGTCGGCATGGCCGCCGGCCGCTATTTTACCCGCGGGGAACACCGCCACCGGGTTGTTATCGGCAAAGACACCCGGCTCTCCGGTTATGTGTTCGAGCCAGCCTTGACCGCCGGTTTTGTCGCGGTCGGGATGGATGTCATTATGGTCGGGCCAATGCCGACCCCGGCGATCTCAATGCTGACCAAATCGATGCGTGCGGACTTGGGCGTCATGATCACCGCCTCGCACAATTCGTTCCATGACAACGGCATCAAGCTATTCGGTCCCGATGGGTTCAAGCTGTGCGATGCCGCTGAACTGGAAATCGAAGCCTTGATAGATAGCGCCTTTTCCGATGAACTGCCCAAACCGCATCTGACCGGACGGGCCCAGCGGCTGGAAGACGTCAGCGGGCGTTATATCGAATTTGTCAAAAACACAGTTGAGCAGGGGTTTTCTCTTGAGGGCCTGAAAATTGTTGTCGACTGCGCCAATGGCGCCGCCTACAAAGTGGGGCCGACGGTGCTGTGGGAACTGGGCGCCGAGGTCATCCCGATCGGGGTGGAGCCCAATGGCTTTAACATCAACAAGGATTGCGGCTCGACCTATCCGGAGTTGATTGCCCGGAATGTGCGCAAATACGGCGCGGATCTGGGCCTGGCCCTCGATGGCGACGCGGACCGTCTGATTGTCGCGGATGAACAAGGCAATATCATCGATGGCGATCAGCTTTTGGCCCTGGCCGCCAGGTCGTGGCAGGAAAAAGGCAAACTCAAGGGTAACGCTGTGGTCGCTTCGGTCATGTCCAACCTGGGCCTTGAGCATTACCTGAAGGGTCAGGGAATCGACCTGATCCGTACCAAAGTGGGCGACCGTTACGTTCTGGAAACCTTGCGCGACCAAGGGCTGAACCTGGGCGGCGAACAATCCGGCCACATAATTTTTACCGACTATGTTTCAACCGGCGACGGCCTGATCGCAGCCCTGCAGGTTTTAAGCGAACTGGTTTCCAGACAAATACCCGTTTCAGAGCTGTTACGGGTGTTCGAGGCGGTCCCGCAATGCCTGAAAAGCGTTAAATACAAAACCGCAAACCCGCTTGAAAACCCAATCGTCAAGGATGCCATGGCAGCCGCCACCAAACGACTGGATGGAACCGGACGCATTCTGGTGCGTCAATCCGGGACCGAAGATGTGATCCGGGTGATGGCCGAAGGTGAGGACAAGGGCCTGATAAAAAAACTGGTCGATGATATTTGCACGGCTGTCAAAGCCGCCTGATCCCGGAAAACATGGCTCAAAACAATCAGCCCCGGGTCCTGACCGTCGCCGGTTCCGATTGCTCGGGCGGCGCCGGGATTCAGGCCGACATCAAAACCATTACTGTTCTGGGGGGGTATGCATCTTCCGCTATCACGGCGCTGACCGCGCAAAACTCATTAGGGGTTCGGGAAATATCCACCGTCCCAGCCGCGTTCGTGGCAAAGCAGATGACCGCGGTTTTAGAGGACATCGGTGCCGACGTCATAAAAATTGGTATGCTGGGAGCAGCGGATGTCATATTGGCGGTCGCTGCTGTTTTGGAAAAATATCCGGACATCCCGGTGGTTCTGGACCCTTTGATGGTGGCCACCAGCGGGGACCGGCTTATCGGCCCGGAAGGGTTGGAAACCCTGAAAACTCACCTGATCCCCAAGGCTGAACTTTTAACCCCCAATATTCCCGAGGCCGAAACCCTGACCGGGCTTTCCATCACGTGCCTGGACGATATGAAAAAGGCCGCCTCTGAGCTTCTGAAGCTGGGATGCCGCGTGGTTCTCGTGAAAGGCGGGCACTTGGAAGGGGAGCAGATAACCGATCTGCTGGCGGATCAAGGGGGCGATGAAATTTTCACCGGGAAGCGAATCAAAACCCGCCACAGCCACGGCACAGGTTGCACCCTTTCATCGGCAATTGCGGTCTTTCTGGCCTCGGGCCTGCCTCTTAAAAAAGCGGTCGCTTTGGCACGGGAATATGTGGTAAAGGCGATGGTCTCAGCCCCCCGGTTGGGGGAGGGCCAAGGCCCCCTGGGACACAATTTTGGGCGCAACCTGACAAACTGAAAATTATCGCATGAAACCGAGCCAACGACCCGCCAATCCAAGATTTTCTTCCGGGCCGTGCACCAAACGTCCGGGCTGGACGCTGGACGCCCTTAAAGGGGCTTTGGTGGGACGTTCCCACCGTTCCGCCGACGGCAAAAAGATCTTCAAGCAAGCGATCCAGAAGACCAAGGAAATTCTCGGCCTTCCAGAGGGTTATCAAGTGATTTTCACGCCGGCTTCCGACACCGGGGCGATGGAGGCGGCGCTGTGGTCGATGCTGGGCCCGCGCCCGGTCGACGTTCTGGTCTGGGAGAGTTTCGGCCAGGGCTGGGCGGTCGACATCGCCGACCAGCTGAAGCTGGAAAATGTCCGGATTATTGAAGCCCCCTACGGGGAATTGCCGGACCTCGGCCAGGTCAACCCCGGCCATGACGTGGTGTTTGCCTGGAACGGCACGACTTCTGGTGTGCGGGTGCCGGACGGGGAGTGGATTTCCGAAGCCAGAGAAGGCCTGACCATTTGCGATGCCACCTCGGGCATATTCGCCATGGACCTGCCGTTTGAGAAACTGGATGTGGTGACCTATTCATGGCAGAAGGTTCTGGGCGGTGAGGCCCAGCACGGCACCATGATCCTGAGCCCCCGGGCGATCGGGCGGCTCGAGAGCTATCGCCCAACCTGGCCGCTGCCGAAATTGTTCCGCCTGGTCAAGGACGGCAAGGTCAATCCGGCGCTGTTTGAGGGCAGCACCATCAACACCCCCTCGATGCTGTGCCTGGAGGATTACCTGGATGCCCTCAGGTGGGCGGAAAGTGTCGGCGGAAAGGCCGGCCTGATCAGGCGCACTGAAGCGAACGCCGCGGCGATTGGCGCCTGGGTTGCGGACACCCCCTGGGTTGATTTCCTGGCCCGGGAGGAGGCGGTGCGTTCCACCACCTCGGTGTGTCTGAAGATGGTCGATGAGTGGTTTGAAGGACTGGTAGAGGTTGAGCGGCGCGCCTTTGTCGGTAAAATGGTCAAGTTGCTGGAAGCCGAACGGGCGGCCTATGATATCGGCGCCTACCGGGCGGCTCCGCCGGGCCTGCGCATCTGGGCCGGGGCGACCGTGGAGACGGCCGATCTTGAGGCCTTGTTCCCGTGGCTGGACTGGGCTTTTATGAACATCAAGGAAGAAGTTGAATAACATGACCAAAGTTCTGATCAGTGACAAGCTGAGCCCCGAGGCAAAAAAAATATTCGAGGCGGCCGGGATCAAGGTGGACCAGAAAATCGGCCTGAAGCCTGAAGCGCTGGCGAAAATAATCGGCGGGTATGACGGCCTGGTGGTGCGTTCGGCGACAAAAGTTACCGCCGATATCCTGAACCAGGCCAAAAACCTCAAGGTGATCGGCCGGGCCGGGATCGGGGTCGACAATATCGACCTGGAAACAGCCACCGAACGCGGCATTGTGGTAATGAACACCCCGTTCGGCAATTCCATCACCACCGCTGAGCATGCCATCGCAATGCTCTTGTCGCTGGCCCGGAATATCCCCCGCGCCAATACTTCGACCAAGGACGGCAAATGGGAAAAATCAAAATTCATGGGAGTTGAAGTGAACGGCAAAATGCTCGGGATTATCGGCTGCGGAAATATCGGCTCGATCGTAGCTTCCCGCGCCCAGGGCTTGAGCATGAAGGTCCAGGCCTACGATCCTTACCTGAGCGCGGAACGCGCCTATGATCTCGGCATCAAGAAGGTTGACCTGACGGAACTGCTGCAGTCATCGGATTTTGTCTCACTGCACGCCCCCAAAACCTCCGCCACCGAGAATATTATCGATTACGATGCGCTCTCCCTGATGAAAGAAAGCGCCTTTCTGATCAACTGCGCGCGCGGCGGGCTGGTCGATGAAGCGGCCCTCAAGGAAGCGCTGGATGAAGGGCTGATCGCCGGCGCTGCGCTGGATGTTTTTGCGGTTGAACCGGCCACCGACAACCCGTTGTTCAAGCACCCTAACATCATCGCCACGCCGCATCTCGGGGCCTCGACCACCGAGGCCCAGGTCAAGGTGGCGGTCCAGGTGGCCGAACAGATGTCTGATTTTCTGCTGCACGGGGCGGTCTCGAACGCCTTGAACATGCCCTCGATCTCGGCCGAGGAGGCACCAAAGCTGAAACCCTACATGGCGCTCGCCCACCAGGTCGGCAGCTTCGCCGGCCAGATCGCCGATGCCGCGATCCAGAAGGTAAGAGTGGAATACGAAGGCGCGGTGGCTGAACTGAACACCCGGCCATTGACCGCGATTGTCCTGGAAGGGCTGTTGAAACCGCTCCTCAGCGGGGTCAATATGGTCAACGCCCCGGTGG